>NZ_JBFUCB010000023.1:0-23538 GCF_056405435.1 Rhizobacter sp. P1_G5
GTGCCCGCACCGTCTGCCAGAACGGGTAGTGCTCGCTCGGGTAGGCGTACACCGCCTTGCCGAGGCCGCCATGCACGCTGAGGTCGGCCTGCTCGTCGCCGTCCAGCCCCAGGGTCTGCACCGCCACCGGGCCGTCGACCGGCTGCTTGCCGATGCCGGTGAGCACCGGCCGGCCGTCGATCAGGCGCTCGCTCGCGCGGGCGGCGTTGACGCTGAGCAGGCGCATCGTCATCGGCAGATCAGTTGGCGGCCGCGCGCCAGCCGCGCACGCTCGCCGCGACGCGGCGACCTTGCGGGCCGGACACCCAGGCCGTGAACAACTTGGCCGCCGGGTGGTTGACGCGGAACGAGCGCATCACGTGCACCTCGGTCGCCAGCAGCGGATCGCCTTCGACGACGATCGCGAGCGGCTTGGTCACGTGGCTCAGCCAGACGCCGCGCTCCACCACCGCGTACGCGTTCTGCGCCGCGGCCTGCGCGATGATCGAACTCTTCGGGTCCGCGGTCACGTACCACGGTGCGACCGGCGCCACCTTCGAGGCGCGCCACAGCGGCAACTCGGCCAGCGCCGCGCCGCTGCCGCCGTTGTTGCCGAGGAAGCGCGCCTGCGCGTTCGCGATACCCATCAGCGCGGCACCGATGTCCTTGCCGCCGAGCACGCCGGCCGGGTCCTTGGCCTTCTTGCCCTTGCCTTCGACCGGGCCGATCAGCACGTAGTCGCCGAGCGCGACGCGGTGGCGGTCGTGGGCCAGGCCCTGCTTCTCGAGCTGCATCTCGAGCTCCGGCGCGTTCGTCATCGCCATGTCGATCTCGCCGCGCTCGAGCGCCTGGATCAGCGCGGCGCTCTGGCCGCCCGACACCTGCACCGCGACACCGGTGTCGCGGCCGAAGCCCTTCTGGAAGGCCTGGCCGAGGCCGGAGTCGAGCATCGCCTGCTCGACGCCCATCAGCAGCGGATCCGCCAGCGACTTGCGCTGGGCCGCACGGGCAGTGAAGGAAGCGGCCAGGCTGCTGGCGGCCGCGAGGGAGAGGAGGAGGCGTCGTCGCATCATCCGACGATCTTAAGCGGCCGCAGAAACAGCCATGCAACAGCGAGTTCGGGCATGGCACCGTCCGGGCAGCCGCCCCGCACAACCGCCGAAAAAGTCACAACTGCTTTGCATGTTGCCATTCGCAATTTGCATGATCCCCCGGTTTGCGGCAGTTACGGCGCGATTACAGTCGTACGACAATGCCTTGCCCGGTGGAGGCATGCCGATTGCCCATCCGGCATGAAACCGCCTGTTCCTGCCGTCGTGTCCTTGCGGTATGGGGCGAGCCCCGAGGTTCGCCCGATCCCGCACTTTGACTTTGATGATTGGAGCCCACGATGAACCGACCCGCGATGGAGGGTTTGCGCCTGAACGCGCCCGCCTACGTCCGACATGCCCGGCTGATGGCCTGGGTGGCCGAGATGGCCGCGCTGACCGAAGCCCGTGACGTGCACTGGTGCGACGGCAGCACCGCCGAGTACGACAAGCTCTGCGCCCAGCTGGTGGCCGCCGGCACCTTCAAGAAGCTGAACCCCGAGCTGCGCCCCAACAGCTACCTCGCCTGCAGCAGCCCGAGCGACGTGGCGCGCGTCGAGGACCGCACCTTCATCTGCAGCGCGAAGAAGGAAGACGCCGGCCCCACCAACAACTGGATGGACCCGGCCGAGATGCGCAGCTTGCTGCAGACCGGAGACCGGGCCCTGTTCCGCGGCGCGATGAAGGGCCGCACGATGTACGTCGTGCCGTTCAGCATGGGCCCGCTCGGCTCGCCGATCGCGCACATCGGCGTCGAGCTCTCCGACAGCCCCTACGTCGCCGTCAACATGAAGATCATGACGCGCATGGGCCGGGCCGTGATCGACGTGCTGGGCACCGACGGCGAGTTCGTGCCGTGCATGCACACCGTCGGCGCGCCGCTGGAACCGGGGCAGAAGGATGTCGCATGGCCGTGCAACGCCACCAAGTACATCGTCCACTATCCCGAGACGCGTGAGATCTGGAGCTACGGCTCCGGCTACGGCGGCAACGCGCTGCTCGGCAAGAAGTGCTTCGCGCTGCGCATCGCGAGCACGATGGGCCGCGACGAGGGCTGGCTGGCCGAGCACATGCTGATCCTCGGCGTCGAGAGCCCCGAGGGAAGGAAACACCACGTCGCCGCGGCATTCCCGAGCGCCTGCGGCAAGACCAACTTCGCGATGCTGATCCCGCCGGACGGCCTGCCGGGCTGGAAGGTCACGACCATCGGCGACGACATCGCGTGGATCAAGCCGGCCGCCGACGGCCGCCTGCGCGCCATCAACCCGGAAGCCGGCTACTTCGGCGTCGCCCCCGGCACCAACGAGAAGACCAACTTCAACTGCATGGCGAGCCTGAAGCGCGACGTGATCTTCACSAACGTCGSSCTSACCGAYGACGGCGACGTCTGGTGGGAAGGCATGACCGACGTCCCGCCCGCCCAACTGACCGACTGGCAAGGCCAGCGCTGGACCCCGGCGATCGCGAAGGAGACCGGCGCGAAGGCGGCGCACCCGAATGCGCGCTTCACGGTGCCGGCCACCAACAACCCGGCGCTCGACCCGGCCTGGGACGATCCCGAAGGCGTGCCGATCGACGCGATCATCGTCGGCGGCCGCCGCTCGACGACCGTGCCGCTGGTCACCGAGGCGCGCGACTGGACCGAAGGCGTCTACATGGCCGCCACGATGGGCAGCGAAACCACCGCCGCCGCGGCCGGCCAGCAGGGCGTGGTGCGCCGCGACCCGTTCGCGATGCTGCCGTTCATCGGCTACAACATGAGCGACTACTTCCAGCACTGGCTGTCGCTCGGTGCCAAGCTGCAGGCCCGCGGCGCCACGCTGCCGAAGATCTTCTGCGTGAACTGGTTCCGCAAGGGTGCCGACGGCAAGTTCGTCTGGCCGGGCTACGGCGAGAACATGCGCGTGCTGAAGTGGATGCTCGAGCGCGTCGAAGGCCGGGCCCAGGGCCGCGAGAACGTGTTCGGCGTGACACCCAGCTACCAGGACCTGAACTGGGAAGGCCTGGACTTCAGCGCGGCGCAGTACGACCAGGTGACCGGCGTCGACGCCGGCGCGTGGCGGGCCGAGCTGTCGCTGCACGACGAGCTGTTCAAGCAGCTCGCCTGGCACCTGCCGGCGGAACTCACCGCGACCAAGGCTCGCATCGAGGCCCGGCTGGCGGCCTGACGCGACCCGTGCCCCATGAAAAAAGGCCCGCTGATGCGGGCCTTCTCATTTCAGCGCGGAAGCTTCAGACCTCGGCGTCGGCGCGATCGGCCGCGGCGCGCAGGTCGGCGGCGTAGCTCGGCTGGCCGTCGCTGTAGGCCTCGGCCAGCGAGCGCAGGCGGCTGGCGGCTTCGGCCGGGCTCTCGGCGGCGGGGCTCAGCAGGTTCGCGAGTGCCGCGGTGGCGAACGCATAAGCGTCCGAAATGCGCTGGACGAAAGCCGTCGAGGCTTGCGAGTCAGCAAAGAAAGTCGACTGGTTCATGGTGGTCTCTCTGTGTGCCGCTGCCCGTGGCAGCGGCACCGGTTCAGTTGCCGTACAGCTCTTCGTGCCGGTCGGCGGCTGCGAACAGGTCCGCAGCGAATCCGGGGTCGGTCTTCAGATACTGGCGAGCCATCGCTCGCACGTCGGCGGCCTCACGGGCGGCCTGGTTCTCTTCCACGTTCACGCGCTCGGCGGGCTTCAGGGCGTTCAGCAGCGCGGCGAAAGCAGCGGCGAACGGCGCGGCCAGGCGCGGGGCGGTGCGTTGCTGGGGGACTTGCAGGTCCATCGTGGTCGTGGTCATCGTGTTTCCTTCGGGGTTGGGTCGCTTGTGGCGAATTCGGGGGAGGTCGATCAGCGCTGGCGAACGGAAGCCATGGAACGCAGCTGGGCTGCAAGTTCGGGCTGCGACGCTTCGTAGCGGCTGGCCAGCGCCAGCAGTTCGGGACGGGCGCGGGTCTGGCCGGCGGCTTCCAACGAGGCCCAGACGCGGCGGCCGATGCGGCCCCACACGTCGTGCGATGCCGAACCGGACGCGACGGCGCCGGTGGGCACTTGCGGGAGATTCAGGCTCATCACGGGGTTCATGGAGGGTCCTTTCAAGACTCGCGAAATCGTTTTCGACCTCGCATGCCGCAATCCTAGGGTTTACCCCAGGGGTTGGCTACTGAAAGCTGTGAATCAGTGATATACACAGCCGTGATATCCCGGTGTCGAGGAGTAGCAAACATGAATTTCCGCACACTTGACTTGAACCTGCTGCGCGTGTTTGACGCGGTGATGGCAGAGGGCAACCTGACCCGCGCCGCCGAGCGCCTGGCGCTCACTCAGCCGGCCGTCAGCAACGCCCTCAAGCGCCTGAAAGACTCCGTCGGTGAGGAACTGCTCACTCGCACATCGTTCGGGGTCAAGCCCACGCCGCGCGCCGAGCAGCTGTGGCCGGAGGTGCAGGCGGCCCTGGCGGCCCTGCGCCAGGCCTTCGCGCCGGGCGACTACGACCCGCAGAAGGATGTGGCGAACTTCCGACTCGCGATGGCGGACGCGACCGCGGCGATGCTGATGCCCTCCCTCGTTCAACAGATCGAACAGGGCCAGGCGCTGGCCAACCTGCGGGTGATCCCGCTGACGACGCGCGATCCGCGGCCGCTGCTGGAGCGCGGCGAGGTCGATTTCGCGGTCGGCTACTTTCCCGACGCGGTGGCCAACCTGGTCGCCCAGGGCAGCACGAGCCCGATCCACCATGAGCGCCTGTACGACAGCCAGTACGTCTGCGTGATGCGGCGCGGCAACCCGCTGGCCGAAGGCGAGCTGACGCTGGACCGCTTCTGCGAGGCGCACCACCTGCTGGTGAGCTTCTCCGGCCGGCCGCACGGGCTGGTCGACCAGGCGCTGACGCAGCTGCATCGCACGCGGCGCATCGTGCTGACGGTCAACCAGTTCTTCACCGCCGGCCGGGTGGTCGCCAGCAGCGACCTGCTGACGGTGCTGCCGCGCACCTTCATCGGCGCCACCGGCTACCAGGACAAGCTGGTGCAGCGGCCGATCCCGCTGCAGCTGGCCGGCATCCACGTCGAGGCGCTGTGGCACATGCGGCACGACCGGGCCAGCGCCCACCAATGGCTGCGGGCGCGGCTGGTCGATGCAGCGCAGTCGGCCACCGAGTGACTTGACGGGCGGGCCGACTCCCGGCATCCTGCGCGAAGTGGTCTAGACCACTTTTCCCGCATCCTGCTCGACACTCCCACGCCCGAGGGCCGCCGATGAACTCCACCACCGACATGAAGACCGTGGCCCACGCCGCGGCACAGGCCGCCCGTTCGGCCCCCGGCCGCGTCGTGCGCGCCCCGCGCGGCAGCACGCTGAGCTGCAAGTCGTGGCTCACCGAAGCGGCCTTCCGGATGATCCAGAACAACCTCGACCCGGAAGTCGCCGAGCGCCCCGAGGAGCTGGTGGTCTACGGCGGCATCGGCCGCGCCGCCCGCGACTGGGCCTGCTTCGACCAGATCCTCGCGTCGCTGCGCGAGCTGGAAGACGATGAATCGCTGCTGATCCAGTCCGGCAAGCCGGTCGGCGTGTTCCGCACGCACCCGGATGCGCCGCGGGTGCTGCTCGCCAACTCCAACCTGGTGCCGAAGTGGGCCACCTGGGAGCACTTCAACGAGCTCGATCGCCAGGGCCTCTTCATGTACGGCCAGATGACGGCCGGCTCGTGGATCTACATCGGCACGCAAGGCATCGTCCAGGGCACCTACGAGACCTTCGCCGAAGCCGGCCGCCAGCACTTCGGCGGCACGCTGGCCGGGCGCTGGGTGCTGACGGCCGGCCTCGGCGGCATGGGCGGCGCGCAGCCGCTGGCCGCCACGTTCGCCGGCGCCGTCTCGCTGAACATCGAATGCCAGCAGAGCAGCATCGACTTCCGGCTGCGCACGCGCTACCTCGACAAGCAGGCGAAGGACCTCGACGACGCGCTGGCGCTGATCCAGCAGCACACGGCCAAGCGCGAGGCGGTGTCGATCGGCCTGCTGGGCAACGCCGCCGAGCTGCTGCCCGAACTGGTGCGGCGCGCGAAGGCCGGCGGCATCCGCCCCGACATCGTCACCGACCAGACCTCGGCGCACGACCTGATCAACGGCTACCTGCCGGCCGGCTGGAGCGTCGCGCAATGGCGCGATGCGCAGCGCGACCCGCACCAGCACGAGCGCCTGAGGCAGGCCGCCGCGCAGTCGTGCGCGGTGCATGTGCAGGCGATGCTCGATTTCCACGCGATGGGCGTGCCCACCGTCGACTACGGCAACAACATCCGCCAGGTCGCGTTCGACCAGGGCGTGAAGAACGCGTTCGACTTCCCCGGTTTCGTGCCGGCCTACATCCGCCCGCTGTTCTGCGAGGGCAAGGGGCCGTTCCGATGGGTGGCGCTGTCGGGCGACCCGGAGGACATCCGCAAGACCGACGCGAAGATCAAGCAACTGTTCCCGCACAACGCGCACGTGCACCGCTGGCTCGACATGGCCGCCGAGCGCATCGCGTTCCAGGGCCTGCCGGCGCGCATCTGCTGGCTCGGCCTCGGCGAGCGCCATGTCGCCGGCCTCGCGTTCAACGAGATGGTGCGCAGCGGCGAGCTGAAGGCGCCGATCGTGATCGGCCGTGACCACCTCGACACCGGCTCGGTCGCGAGCCCGAACCGCGAGACCGAGGGCATGAAGGACGGCACCGATGCGGTGTCCGACTGGCCGCTGCTGAACGCGCTGCTGAATGCCTCGGGCGGCGCGACCTGGGTGTCGCTGCACCACGGCGGCGGTGTCGGCATGGGCTATTCGCAGCACGCCGGCATGGTGATCGTGGCCGACGGCACCGACGCCGCCGCGAAGCGCCTGGCGCGCGTGCTCGTCAACGATGCCGGCTCGGGCGTGATGCGCCATGCCGACGCCGGCTACGAGCTGGCCGTGCAGACGGCGCAGGCCCAGCACCTGAAGCTGCCGATGGTCGGGCGTTGATGAGCGGGCGCAGCGAGACGCTGGACCTGCAGTCGCTGCCCGCCGTGGCGTGGCGCAACGGCGCCGGGCTGACGCGCGAACTCGCGGTGCAGCCACGCGAAGCCACGACGGACTTCGACTGGCGCCTGAGCGTCGCCGAGGTCGAGCGCGACGCGCCGTTCTCCGCCTTCCCCGGCATCGACCGCTGCATCGTGCTGCTGCGCGGTGCCGGCATGCGGCTGCACTCGGCTGACGGCCAGCTCGACGAGCGGCTGGCCCGCGCGCACCAGCCTTTCCATTTTTCCGGTGACGAGGCACTCAGCGCCACCTTGTTCGACGGCCCGTGCCGCGACTTCAACGTGATGACGCGCCGCGGCCGCTGGCGTGCCGACGTGCGCGCGCTGCACGGCCCGGCACGCACCGAGCCGGCCTCGGCCGGGCTGCTGCTCGCGAGCCTCGGCCGCTGGTCCGACGGCGCGCGCGGTCTGGGGCCCTTGCAGGCCTGGCTGTGGCGCGACGGCATGCCCGCGCTCGCGCTCGAATGCGCCGGCGACGCGCCGTGTGCGCTGCTGGTGCAGCTGGAGCCCGCGGGATGAGCATCTCCGACACCCCGACCGGATCACTGTTCGCCCGCCACGCGCTGCTGCCGCAGGGCTGGGCCGACGACGTGCTGCTGCAATGGGACGACGCCGGCACACTGACCTGCGTCGAGGCCGGCTTGCAACCCCCGGCCGGCACCGAGCGTGTCGACGGCGTGCTGCTGCCCGGCCTGCCGAACCTGCATTCGCACGCGTTCCAGCGTGCCTTCGCCGGGCTGACGGAACACCGCAGCGCCGAGCAGGACAGCTTCTGGAGCTGGCGCGCGCTGATGTACGGCTTCGCGCAATCGCTGACGCCGGACGCGCTGCAGGCCATCGCGACGCAGCTCTACATCGAGATGCTGCAGGCCGGCTACACGGCCGTCTGCGAATTCCACTACGTGCACCACCAGCCCGACGGCCGCGTGCATGCCGATGCGGCCGAGATGTCGCTGCGGCTGGTTGCTGCCGCGCGCGAGGCCGGCATCGGCCTGACGATGCTGCCGGTGCTGTACCAGGCGAGCGGCTTCGGCGGCAAGCCGGCGCTGGCCGAGCAGCGCCGTTTCCTGAACAGCGTCGACGGCCTGCTGTCGCTGATCGGCCGGCTGCGCCACGACGGCGTGCGCGTCGGCGCGGCGCCGCATTCGCTGCGCGCGGTGCCGCCCGAGGCGCTGCGCGACCTGCTCGGCGGGCTGCATGGCGCCGACGCCAGCGCGCCGGTGCACATCCACGTGGCCGAGCAGCAGCGCGAGGTCGATGACTGCCTCGCGTGGAGCGGCCAGCGGCCGGTGCAATGGCTGCTGGCGCATGCGGCGGTCGACGCACGCTGGTGCCTGGTGCACGCCACCCACCTCGATGCCACCGAGCGGCGCGCGCTGGCGCGCAGCGGCGCGGTGGCCGGGCTGTGCCCGAGCACCGAGGCCAACCTCGGCGATGGCGTGTTCGATGCCGAGGCCTACATCGCCGACGGCGGCGTGTGGGGCATCGGCTCCGACAGCCACGCCTGCGTCGACGCGGCCGAGGAGCTGCGCCTGCTCGAGTACGGCCAGCGGCTGACGAAGCAGCGCCGCAACGTGCTCGCGAGCGCCGCGCACCCACAGGTGGCCGATGCGATGTGGCTGTCGGCGGTGGCCGGCGGTGCACGCGCCAGCGGCCGCTCGATCGGCGGGCTGCGCGTCGGCCAGCAGGCCGACCTGGTGCACCTCCAGGCCTTCGACGATGTCGCGCTCGGCGCCTCGCAGCGGCTCGCCGGCCATGTGTTCGCGACGCACGGCGCCCGCGGCGTGCGCGACGTGTGGGTGGCCGGCCGGCAGCGCGTGCAGGGCGGCGTGCATGCCGCCGCCGACCGCACGGCCCCGGCCTTCATCGCGGCGCGCGCACAGTTGCTGGAGAACCGATGACCGACCTGCTGCTGACGAACGCACGCATCGTCGATGGGCTGGATGAATCCTGCACGCCGTCGGCGCCGGGCTTCGTCGCGATCGCGAACGGGCGCATCGAGCGCGTCGGCCCGATGTCCGCGCTGCCGGCCGGGCTGCGGCCGCGCGCCGAACGCGATGCCGGCGGCGCCTTGCTGACGGCCGGCCTGATCGATTGCCACACCCACCTCGTCTACGCCGGCGACCGCGCGCGCGAGTTCGAGCTGCGGCTGCAGGGCGCGAGCTACGAGGAGATCGCGCGCGCCGGCGGCGGCATCCGCTCCACCGTGCGCCAGACGCGCGATGCGACGCCCGAGGCGCTGTTCGACGCCTCGGCCCGCCGGCTGCGCGAGCTGATGCGCCACGGCGTGACGACCGTCGAGATCAAGTCCGGCTACGGGCTGTCGCTCGATGCCGAGCGCAAGTGCCTGCAGGTGGCGCGCCGGCTCGGCGAGCGCTTCCCGATCGACGTGCGCACCACCTTGCTGGCCGCACACGCGCTGCCGCCGGAGTTCGAGGGCCGCGCCGATGCGTACATCGACGAGATCGTCGAGCGTCTGCTGCCGGCCATCGCGCGCGACGGCCTGGCCGATGCGGTCGATGCGTTCTGCGAGACGATCGGCTTCACGCCCGGCCAGACGCAGCGCGTGTTCGAAGCGGCGCAGCGCCATGGCCTGCCGGTCAAGCTGCACGCCGAGCAGCTGTCGAACCAGCACGGCGCTACGCTGGCGGCCGACTTCGGCGCGCTGTCGGCCGACCACCTGGAGCATGTCGACGAGGCGGGCGTGATCGCGATGGCGCGCGCCGGCACGGTCGCCGTGATGCTGCCGGGCGCGTACTACTTCCTGCGCGACACGGTGGCGCCACCGATCGCGCTGTTCCGCCGGCACCGCGTGCCGATGGCGGTGGCCACCGACTGCAACCCGGGCACCAGCCCCGGCACCCACCTGCCGCTGATGATGAACATGGCCTGCACGCTGTTCCGCATGACGCCGGCCGAGGCGCTGCTCGGTGTCACCCGTCATGCGGCGCGGGCGCTGGGCCTGGCGGCCACGCATGGCTGCATCGAGGTCGGCAAGCAGGCCGACCTGTGCCTGTGGGACGTCGATCACCCGGCCGCGCTGAGCTATGCGATCGGCGCGAGCCCGCTACGCGCCTGCTTCCACCGCGGTGTCGAGCGCGGCCTGCAGCATCCGCTGTAGCAGCGGCCGCACGCCGGCCGCGAGATCGGGACGGAAGCCGAACGGCGCCGGCTCGTCCATGTAGGTGGCGTGGCACATCTCCATCTGCAGCGCATGCACGCCGCGCGCCGGCTCGCCGTAGTGGCGCGTGATGTAGCCGCCCTTGAAGCGGCCGTTGCTGACCTGCGTGTAGTCGCGCTGCCCGGCGAGCACCGCCTCGACCGCCGCCTGCACGCGCGGTGCGCAGGCGCGCCCCTCGTCGGTGCCGAGGTTCAGGTCAGGCAGCTTGCCTTCGAAGAAGCGCGGCAGCCTGCTGGCGATCGAATGCGCATCCCACAGCACCGCCACGCCATGCAGGTCGCGCAGCCGCTCCAGCTCGCCGCGCAGCGCGACGTGGTACGGGCGCCAGAAGCGCTCGCGCCGCGCCTCGACCTCGGCCGCGTCGGGCTCCTGCCCCGCGCGGTACAGCGGCTGCTTGCGGAAGGTGTCGCGCGGCACCAGGCCGGTCGTGTCCTGCCCGGGGTAGAGGTTGGTGTCTTCAGGCGGCCGGTTCAGGTCGATCACGTAGCGCGACATCCGCGGCACCAGCGTGCTGGCGCCGATCTGCGCGACGAAGTCGTAGAGCTCCGGCAGGTGCCAGTCGGTGTCGGCGCGCAGCAGCGCCTCGGGCGTCATGCGGGCCGCGATGTCGGCAGGGATCTCCGTGCCGGCGTGCGGGAACGAGACGAGCAGCGGAACGCTGCCCCGCGTCAGTGCGTGCGTGCTGGATTCCATGGGTGCAAGTGGCCTAGACAACCGGGGAACCGAGTGTAGACTGCCCGGCACAGGGCTTGCATCATGTCCGACACCTTTCCCCTTCTCGCAGGAGCAGTGATGAATCCAGTGCGTGCCTTGGTCGGTTTGTGGGTGTCGGCGGCGATGGTCGGGCCTGCCGCGGCGCAGGAGACGCCGGTCGCGATCGCGATCTCCGGCTGGACCGGCTTCGCACCGCTGACGCTCGCGAAGGAGGCCGGCATCTACAAGAAGCACGGCCTGGACGTGTCGATCAAGAAGATCCCTCAGAAAGACCGCCACCTCGCGATCGCCTCGGGCGACGTGCAGTGCGCGGCCACCACCGTCGAGACCTGGGTGGTGTGGAATGCCAACGGCGTCGCGACCACGCAGATCTTCCAGCTCGACAAGAGCTTCGGTGCCGACGGCATGGTGGTGCGCAACCACATCGCGAAGATCTCCGACCTGAAGGGCAAGACGGTGGCCGCGTCGGCACCGGGCACCGCGCCGTACTTCGGCCTCGCGTGGATGCTGAAGAAGAACGGGCTGTCGGTGAAGGACGTGAAGGTCGTCACGCTGGAGCCGCAGGCGGCCGCGAATGCCTTCGTCGCGAACGCCGGCGACCTGGATGCCGCGATGACCTACGAGCCCTACCTGTCGACGGTGCGCGCCAAGCCCGAGGCCGGCAAGATCATCGCAACCACGCTCGACTACCCGATGGTGATGGACACCTTCGGCTGCACACCGAAGTTCCTGAAAGAGAACCCGAAGGCCGCGAAGGCGCTGGCCGACAGCTACTTCGACGCGCTGGAGATGATCCGCAACGAGCCGAAGAAGTCGTTCGAGATCATGGGCGCCGACGTGAAGCAGAGCGGCGAGGCCTTCGAGAAATCGCAGGCCTACCTGCGCTGGCAGGACCGCGCGGCGAACCAGCGCTTCTTCACCAGCGTGCTGCAGCCGTTCAGCAAGGAGGCGGCCGAGCTGCTGCTGGAGATCGGCAGCATCAAGCAGATTCCCGACCTGAAGACGCTGTCGGACACCAGCTTCATCCAGTGAAGCCGCTGCAATCGGTGGAGCCCGGGCGGCGCATCGCGCTCGGGGTCGCGTTCTTCGTGCTGTTCGTCGCCGGATGGGCGATCGCGACGCTGGGCGGCTTCGTCTCGAAGACGTTTCTCGCCGACCCGCTGACGATGGTCCGCTCGGGCTGGGACCTGCTCGCGCAGCAGGGCTTCGCGCACGACATCGGCATGACGATGTGGCGCGTGATCGGCGGCTTCGTGATCGCGGCGGTGCTCGCGTTGCCGCTGGGCATCGCAATGGGGGCGTACAAGCCGGTCGAGGCGTTCTTCGAGCCGTTCGTGTCGTTCGCGCGCTACCTGCCGGCCTCGGCCTTCATCCCGCTGCTGATCCTGTGGGCCGGCATCGGCGAGGCGCAGAAGCTCGCGGTGATCTTTCTCGGCTCGTTCTTCCAGCTGGTGCTGATGATCGCGGTCAGCGTCGGCAACACGCGGCGCGACCTGGTGGAGGCCGCCTACACGCTGGGCGCGCGCGACTGGGGCGTGGTGCGCCGCGTGCTGCTCCCCTCTGCCGCGCCGCAGGTGGCCGAGACGCTGCGTCTGGTGCTCGGCTGGGCCTGGACCTATGTGATCGTGGCCGAGCTGATCGGCGCGTCGAGCGGCATCGGCCACATGATCACCGACAGCCAGGCGCTGCTCGCAACCGACCAGATCATCTTCGGCATCATCACGATCGGCGTGATCGGGCTGGTGTCCGACCTCGGGTTCAAGCGGCTGAACCGCCGACTCTTCCGGTGGGCCGCGCTGTGAGCCGGCTGTCGATCCGCGGCGTGGGCCGCAGCTTCCCCGGTGTGCATGGCGGCACCCCGACGCTCGCGCTGCAACCGACCGACCTGGAGGTCGCCGACAACGACTTCATCACCGTGCTGGGGCCCTCGGGCTGCGGCAAGTCGACACTGCTGCGCATCGTGGCCGGCCTCGACGAGCCGAGCACCGGCCAGGTGCTGCTCGACGGCGCGCCGGTGCGCGGCCCGGGCGCCGACCGCGGCATGGTGTTCCAGAGCTACACGCTGTTCCCGTGGCTGACGGTGCGGCAGAACATCTGCTTCGGGCTGCGCGAGAAGGGCCTGCCCGACACGCAGCAGCGCGAGATCGCGCAACGCTTCATCGCGGAGGTGGGGCTCACGGGCTTCGAATCGCACTACCCGAAGCAGCTGTCGGGCGGCATGCAGCAGCGCGTCGCGCTGGCGCGGGCGCTGGCCAACGATCCGAAGATCCTGCTGCTCGACGAACCCTTCGGCGCGCTCGACCACCAGACGCGCGCGCTGATGCAGGAGCTGCTGCTGTCGATCTGGCAGCAGCACCGCAAGACGGTGCTGTTCGTCACGCACGACATCGACGAGGCGATCTTCATGGGCAACCGCTGTGCGGTGTTCAGCGCGCGGCCGGGCCGCATCAAGACCGAGCTGGCGATCGACCTGCCGTACCCGCGGCACTACACGGTGAAGACGACGCCGCGGTTCTCGGAGCTGAAGGCGCAGCTGACGGAGGACATCCGGGCCGAGAGCATCAAGGCGGCCGCGATGGCCCCGTAAGCCCGGATGCCGGTCAAAAGTAGGCCGTTGCGTGGCGAAGCACGCCGTATCGGTCTATTTTTAGGCCGACATCGACCCGGCATGCTCCAGCATGTCGACAGCCGCCTCGATGTCCGGCGCCATCAGCCGGTCTTCCTTCAGGAACGGCACCCGCTCGCGCAGCCGCGCATGCAGGCACTCCAGCGCCGGCGACGAGCGCAGCGGCCGGTGGAAATCGAGCGCCTGGGCCGAGGCCAGCCATTCGATCGCGACGATGCCGGCGGTGTTGTCCAGCATCTGGTGCAGGCGCCGCGCGGCGTAGGTCGCCATCGACACATGGTCTTCCTGGTTCGCCGAAGTGGGCAGCGAGTCGACGCTGGCCGGGTGCGCGAGCGACTTGTTCTCGGAGGCGAGCGCCGCCGCCGTCACCTGCGCGATCATGAAGCCGGAGTTCAGCCCGCCGTTCTCGACCAGGAAGGCCGGCAGCCCCGAGATGCCCGGGTCCATCAGCATCGCGGTGCGGCGCTCGGACAGCGCGCCGATCTCGGCGATCGCCAGCGCCAGGTTGTCGGCCGCGAAGGCCACCGGCTCCGCATGGAAGTTGCCGCCCGACAGCGCCTCCAGCGTGTCGGCGAACACCAGCGGGTTGTCGGAGACGCCGTTCGCCTCGGTCAGCAGCACGTTCCACGCATGCTGCATCTGGTCGAGGCAGGCGCCCATCACCTGCGGCTGGCAGCGCAGGCAGTACGGGTCCTGCACCTTGTCGCAATCGAGGTGCGACTGGCGCAGCGCGCTGCCGGCCAGCCAGCTGCGGAAACTTGCCGCCACCTTGCGCTGCCCGGGCTGGCCGCGCACCTTGTGGATGCGGTCGTCGAACGGCGTGTCGGCGCCCTTGGCCGCATCGACCGTCATCGCACCGATGCCGATCGCCGCATCGAAGATGCGCTCGAGCCGCTGCACCGCGACGAGCGCGAGCGCGGTCGACGCCTGCGTGCCGTTCAGCAGCGCGAGGCCCTCCTTCGGGCCGAGCACCAGCGGCTCGATGCCGGCGCGTGCGAGCGCCTGCAGTGCGGGCACCCGCTTGCCGTCGACGAAGGCCTCGCCGATGCCGATCAGCACGCCGCTCAGGTGGGCCAGCGGTGCGAGGTCGCCCGACGCGCCGACCGAGCCCTTCTCCGGCACCACCGGCAGCACATCGGCCGCCAGCAGCGCGAGCAGCGCATCGATCACCTGCGGCCGCACGCCCGACACGCCGTGCGCGAGGCTGGCGGCCTTCAGCAGCAGCATCAGCCGCACCACCGGCGCCGCCATCGGCGCACCGATCCCGGCGCTGTGCGACAGCACCAGGTTCTTCTGCAGCTGCGCCAGCTGGTCGTCGGGGATGCGCGTCTGCGCCAATTTGCCGAAGCCGGTGTTGATGCCGTAGACCGGCTCGTGGCGCGACATCAGCGTCGCGACCGCCTGCACGCTCGCCTCGATGCCAGCCCGCGCCGACGGTGCGATCGTGAAGCGGGCCCCGCCGGCGGCCGCATCGAGCAGCATCGCCTTGTCGAGCTGGCCGGGGGTGATCAGGTGCGCAGGCGTCGTCATGGGGGTCCTCGCTGGCGCGGCGGCGGGCCGCAAAGTGGTCTAGACAACTTTAGCACAGGGGTARGATCGGCCCCATGAAATCCGGCGACAAGACGCTGCCCTACGAAGCAGTCAAGCACTCGATCCGACACCGCATCGCCGAGGGCGGCTGGCAGCCGGGCGTGCGATTGCCGTCGGAACGCGAGCTGGTGCAGGAGTTCGGCTGCGCGCGCATGACGGTGCACCGCGCGTTGCGCGAGCTGGAAGACGAGGGCCTGATCGAGCGCCGCCAGGGTTCGGGCTCGTACGTGGCCGAGCTGCACCCGATCTCCAACCTGCTGCAGGTGCGCGACATCCACGACGAGATCGTCGAGCGCGGCCACCGGCATACGACGCGGGTGTGCGGCGTCGAGCGCGTGAAGGCGGGCGCCGAGATCGCCACCGCGATGCGCCTGCGCAAGGGCGCGGCGGTGATCCGCTGCCGGCTGGTGCACCTGGAGAACGGCGTGCCGATCCAGTATGAAGACCGGCACGTCAACCCGGCCCTCGCGCCCGACCTGCTGGCGCAGGACTTCACGCAGGTCACGCCGTCGCACGTGCTGTTCGAGCACGCGCCGCTGACCGAGGCCGAGCAGGTGGTCGAGGCGGTGCTCGCGACCGACGAACAGGCGCGTCTGCTCGACGTGCTGCCCGGCAGCGCGCTGCTGCAGGTGTCGCGGCGCACGCTGTCGCAGGGCATCGTCGCGTCGGTCGCGCGGCTGGTGCATCCCGGGGCGCGCTACCGGCTGATCGGCAGTTTCTCGGCCGGCAAGTCGTGATCGCCTGCTGATCAGACGACAATCCCGGCTCGATCGTTTGTTCAAGAGACCCGCCATGCCCGCTCCCACCGCCCTGCCCGCTTCGCTGCCGCCCGCCCACGACCTGACCGATGCCGAGTTCGCCGAACTCGACGACCTGCTGGCGGCCACGCCCGAGCCGCTGCAGCCGGTCGATGCGGTGATGCTCGACGGCTTCCTGTGCGGCGTGCTGGTGCAGCCGGTGCTGCTGGAGCCGGCGACCTGGCTGCCGCATGTGTTCGATTTCGACGGCCAGCCGCTGCCCGACGACGTCGACGCCGCCTGGCTGGAGCGCACCAGCGCCCTGGTGCTGCGCCGCTATGCCGCGCTGAACCGCGCGATCGTCGAGGACGGCTGGTTCAACCCGCTGGTGCTGGAGTTCGACGACGAGCACCCGCCGGCCCCGCTGGCCGAGGGCGAGGTCGATCCGATGGAAGGGCTGGCCGAGGTGTCGCAGCCGCTGATGCCGTGGGTGGCCGGCTTCCAGCACGCTGCCATCTGCTTCCCCGACCTGATGGAGCTGCCCCAGGACGAGGTGATGACCGCGCTGGCGCGGCTGTACCGCCACCTGCCGGCCGAGACCGACGAGGAGCGCGAGGTCGTCGCGACGCTGGACCGCGAGTACCCGCTGTCGACGCTGGACGACGCGATCGAGGAGATGGTCACGACCGTCGCCGAGCTGTCCGACCTGACGCGCGATGCGCGCTACAAGGTCGAGACGGTCAAGCGCGAGACGCCGAAGGTCGGCCGCAACGACCCGTGCCCGTGCGGCAGCGGCAAGAAGTTCAAGCAGTGCCACGGCGCCACCTGAGTCAGTGAAGTTCCAGCTGCTGTCCGACCTGCACCAGGAAACCGAGACCTTCACGCCCGAACCGGCGCCCGGCGCCGAGTTGCTGGTGCTGGCCGGCGACATCGACAGCACCTGGAAGGCGTTCGACGCCTTCCGCGGCTGGCCGGTGCCGATCGTCTTCGTCGCCGGCAACCATGAGTTCGACGGCCGCGAGCTGAACGACACCTGGCCGGCCCTGCGCGCACGCTGCGAAGCGCTCGGCATCACGATGCTGGAGCGCGAAACCTGCATCCGCACCGGCGCCGACGGCCGGCGCATCCGCTTCGCCGGCACGGTGCGCTGGTGCGACTTCGACCTGTTCGGGCCCGCGCAGCGCGAGAAATCGATGCGCGCCGGCTCGTACTTCATGAAGGTGCAGCGCTCGACGCTGAACGGCGAGGTCTTCGCCGCGCCCCAGGTGCGCGAGGAGGCGCTGGCCTGCCGTGCGTGGCTGGCCGCCGCGCTCGCCGAGCCGAACGATGCCGACGCGACGGTCGTCATCACCCACTTCGGCCCCAGCCTGCGCAGCGGCGACCCGCGCTACGGCAGCCAGGCCGGCACCGCGAGCTTCTGCAATGCCGACGATGACCTGCTGCCCGCTGCCGACCTGTGGATCCACGGTCATGTGCACTGCCGGCACGACTACGAGGTGGCGCATGCAGGTGGCGTCACACGTGTCGTCTGCAATGCACGCGGGCACACGAAGCGCGGCGAGAGTGCCGGGTATGACGGGCTGCGGGTGATCGACGTCTGACTCGGCGACGCCTCACTGCGTCTTGACGCCGAAGGCGGCAAGATGGGTCAGAAAATTGCGTGCGGCCAAGAACTGCATGTGCGGATCCGTTGCGTTGAGGATTGCGTTGGTATCCGTTTCAATGCATTGCTTGAGTACCACCGAGGCATCGGGACTGCTCGATATCTTTTTGGCAATGCGCACGATAAGCGCTGGCGCCTCCGGGTCGCCCGTCGACAGGTCCTTGACGGCCTGTAGAAACTTCTCCATCTTGGACTTCAACTTGGGGGCTCGATCGAGAATTTGCTCGATCTCTTTCGCCGTGTCCATGTCAATGTCAATGCCGAAGTCCTGGATGAATTTGGCCTTGCTGGCGAAACCGATGATTTCGTCTCGCAGTTCTTTCGGAAGACATGGACTCGTTTTCCACAAGACCATCGCCATGGGCCCGCGCTCTTGCCCACTCCAGCGAAGAGCAAAAGGATTCACCCCGACTCCCAGTGCGGCCGATCGTTGCTGTTCGACCCGGGACTGCAAGTCGGGCTCATCCCCTCTGGGCTTGAGTTTCTTGCGGAGTCTTTGGAGTATTTTGCGGGGTTGGAGTTTGCGGGGGTCCATGGCTCCGGCCTGGGAAGTGGAAGGGCGCCATTGAGTGGCTCGCCTCCACAACAAGGTTCCGCACCCTCTGGTGCAGATCCGGGCAACAAGCGGTCAGAGTCAATACGAGTTCATCGGCCGCGGGACGTGATGCGGCTCATCCACTGCAGCGGTGCCGGGGCGCTCGCGCCATGCTCGAAAGCGTCGAGTTCGGTGTCGCGCAGCGGGGACAGGCTCATGTCCAGCCCGAACGCGGTGCCGTAGTCGGCGGCCTCGGGTTCCACCTGGCGCGGTGCGCGGCGCGTGGTCAGCGACGCCAGCCAGGACCATCCGGATGCCAGGTTCATGATGTCGCTCCACGAGTGCTTGTGACATTCAGTGTCGGATGCAAGCGGGTGGTGCTGAAGCCCGAAATGAGGCACGCGAACGGTGCAGTTCGCGCCGCCGTGGTTCAAGTCACATCCAGTGCGGTGCGCGCGCCCGCCAGCAGCGCGTCGCCGACCCGGTCGAGCAAGCCGACGCGCGCCGACGGCGCCGCGCCGTCCGGCCCGAGCTTCCACTGGTGCCAGTGCAGCCGCACCGGCAGGCGGTCGTCCGGCCGCACCGCCACCAGCGCACCGCTGTCGAGCAGCGCCCGCGCCTGCAGCTCCGGCACGACACCGATCCCCCAGCCCATCGCCGCCGCCCGCAGGTAGGCCTCGGACGACGGCACGTGGCGCTCGCGCAGCCGCGGCTCGCGCACGCCGAAGGCCTGGGCCACCCACTGCTGCTGCATGTCGTCCTTGCGGTTGAAGATCAGGAACGGCACCTGCGCGAAGTTGGCCCGCGTCAGCCCCTGCGGCAGCATCTCGGTGATGAAGCCGGGGCTCGCGACCGCGGTGTAGTGCATCGCGCCCAGCGGCACCACGCGGCAGCCGCGCAGCGCCTCGCTGACGCTGGTGACGCAGCCGAGCACCGCGCCCTGGCGCAGCCAGTCGTGCGTGAAGTCCTGGTCGTCGACCACCAGTTCCAGCGACACGCCCTCGTGCACCAGCGCGTCGAGCGCCGGCAGCACCCAGGTCGCCAGGCTGTCGGCATTCACCGCGATCGGCAGGCGCTGGTCGGTGGGCGGCGCGTCGCCCAGCTCGTGCGCCAGGTCGGCGCGCATGGCCTGCATCTGCCGGGCGAAGCGCAGCAGCAGCTTGCCGGGCTCGGTCAGCCGCAGCGGGCGCGAGCGCACCACCAGCGGCTGGCCGACCTGCAGTTCCAGCGTGCGCAGGCGCTGCGACACGGCCGATTGCGTGATCGACAGCCGCTGCGCGGCACGCTCGAAGCTCGCCGCATCGGCCAGCGCAGCCAGCGCATCGAGCGCGGCGGGGTCCAGGTCTTTCATAAGCCATCCTAATGCAAGCCGAGAAATATGAATCCTTCTTCATGACTTCGYCCACCGTGCCGACAATCCGACGGCCGGCTTTTGCCGACGTCCTGACACCCGGATTCCATGACCCCCGACCTCTCCGCCGCATTCGCCCAAGGCTGGTTGATGACCGCCGGCCTGATCGTCGCGATCGGCGCGCAGAACGCACTGGTGCTGCGCCAGGGGCTGGCGCGCACGCACGTCGGCCCGGTGGTCGCGCTGTGCACCGCATCCGACTGGCTGCTGATCGTGCTGGGCGTGTTCGGGCTGGGTGCCGCCGTGCAGTCGGCGCCGGTGCTGCTGCAGGTGCTGCGCTATGGGGGTGCGGCCTTCCTGTTCCTGTACGGCCTGCGCTCGGCGCGCCAGGCCTGGCGCGGCGTCGATGCCGGCCTGCAGACGCGCGCCGGTGCCGCCAGCCTGGGCGCCACGGTGGCCAGCGTGCTGGCGATGACCTACCTGAACCCGCATGTCTACCTCGACACGGTGCTGCTGCTCGGCACGGTCGGTGCACAGCAGCCGGGCGACGGCCGCTTCGCATTCGCGGCCGGTGCGGGTCTTGCGTCGCTGATGTGGTTCGTGACGCTCGGCTACGGCGCCGCGGCCGCCTCGCGCTGGCTGCAGCGCCCGGCGGTGTGGCGGGCGATCGACGCCAGCGTCGCGGTGGTGATGTTCTGCGTGGCCGCCCAGTTGTTGTGGCGCCCGCTCTGAAGGAGCTTCAATGAAAGTCGTCGTGTTGGGAGCCGGGATCATCGGCGTGAGCACCGCCTGGTACCTGCTGGAGCAGGGCCACGAGGTCACCGTGGTCGATCGCCAGAAAGATGCGGCGCTGGAGACCAGCTTCGCCAACGGCGCGCAGATCTCGGTCAGCTTCTGCGAGCCGTGGGCCAATGCCGGCGCGCCGCTGAAGGTGCTGAAGTGGCTGGCGCGCGACGACGCGCCGCTGCTGTTCCGCCCCAAGCTCGACCCGCACCAGTGGCGCTGGGGCCTGAGCTTCCTGCTGCAGTGCAACGACGCCGCGTTCGAGCGCAACGTGGCGCAGCTGGTGGCGCTGGGCCGCTACAGCCACGAGTCGCTGAAGGCGCTGGTCGCGCAGACCGGCATCCAGTACGACCGGCTGGAGCGCGGCATCCTGCACTTCTTCTCGACGCAGCAGGAGTTCGACGAGGGTGCGGCCGGTGCCGAGCTGATGCGCCACCACGGCGTCGATCGCCGCGTGCTGTCGCGCGACGAGGTGCTGAAGGTCGAGCCGGCGCTGCAGGGCTTCGCGAACGGCATCGCCGGCGGCACCTTCACGCCCAGCGACGAATCGGGCGACGCTCGCATCTTCACGCAGAAGCTGGCGCAGCTGTGCCAGCAGCGCGGCGCGACCTTCCTGTACGAACACGACATCGCCGGCATCGATGCGGCGGGCGGTGCGGTGCAATCGGTGCGGCTGCGCCACCTGCAGACCGGCGAGCCGCGCACGCTGACGGCCGACACCTTCGTCGCCGCGATGGGCAGCTTCACTGCGCCGCTGCTGCGGCCGCTCGGCATCTACCTGAACATCTACCCCGCCAAGGGCTACTCGGCGACGCTGAAGCTGAAGCGGCCGGAAGCCGCCAGCGTCGCGAGCCTGCTCGACGATTCGCGCAAGATCGCGATCAGCCGGCTCGGCGACCACGTGCGCATCGCCGGCACGGCCGAGATGGCCGGCTACGACACCAGCCTCGACAGCGCGACCTCGCGCGTGCGCTGCCAGGCGCTGATCGACCGCTACGAAGAGGTGTTCCCGGGCGTCGCCGACACCCGCGAGCCGAACTTCTGGACCGGCCTGCGGCCCAGTACGCCGACCAACGTGCCGTACATCGGGCGCAGCGGCAAGCTCGCCAACCTGTGGATCAACGCCGGACACGGCACGCTGGGCTGGACGCACGGCGCCGGCTCGGGCCGTGCGCTTGCCGAGCTGATGAGCGGCCTGCGCCCGGCGCTCGACTTCGGGTTCTGCGGCGAGGTGCCGCAGGCCGGCACGCCACGCGTGGCCGCGGCCTGACCCGATCGAGTTACCAGCTGGCCGAGACGTACTTGTTGCCCGCGGCCTTGTAGCGCTCGATCGCCTTCTTCAGCTCGACCGTCTCGCTGCAGCTCGCGCCGCAGACCTTGTCCAGCGTGGCCAGGCGCTGCTCGGCGTTCGGCAGGTCGCCCTTCATCAGGAACAGCTCGCCGGAGTACTCGAGCGTGCCCTTGTGCTTCGGGTCGATGCGCAGCGCTTCGTTGTAGAACTTCTCCGAGCCGGCCAGGTCGGGCGTCTTCGCCTTGCGCAGGCTGTAGCCCATCAGGTTGTTCCAGTCGGCGCTGCCGGCATCGTTGACCTTCTTCAGCTCGTCGATGGCACCGGCCCAGTTCTTCGCGGCGATCTGCGCGCGCGCCGCGCCCAGCTTGTCGGCGGCGGCGGCGGCTGCGGCCGGGGTCGGGGCCGGCGGTGCGCTGTCGGCGGCGAAGGCGCTGCCCAGGGCCAGGGCGAGCGTCGAGAGGGTCAGCACGCGGGCGAAAGTGGTGTTCATGATCGTCAGGTCCTTCGGGTGGGTTGGCAGACACCATCCTCGGTGTCTTGCCGGTACTTACGGAGCGGATGGCGCCGACGGACGCATCCGCGATTGAAAGAAATTGCTACCAGAGCTTCACGCACGGGCCGATCAGCACGAACGGTCCCGCCGGCGCCGCACCGGCCAGCGCCGGCGCCACCTCCAGGGTGACTGCCAGCCGTGTCACGTTGAAGAAGAGCTTCTCGGAGCTGTCCGGGAGCGCCAGCACCGCGCTGCCATGGTCGGGCACCACGCCGAGCGGGAAGGGCTCGCCGCCGTCGCGCGGCAGCGCCCACAGCTGCGCGACGCGGCCGGCCGGCACCGCCACCGGCTGCAGCAGCTTCACGCTGAGCTGCCGGCCGTGGCGCAGCGAGCTCGCGAGCACGGCCGGACGGCCTTCGCCATCGCTGAGCAGGCCGACATAGCTTTGCGGCAGCGCCTCGGACGGCGGCTGCAGCCCGATCAGCCCCGGCTGCAGCCGCAGCACCGCCAGGCACAGCAGCACGCCGGCGAGCGCACCGCCGAGCGAGCGCGCGGACAGCAGGTTCGCAAGCCACGCCCCGAAGCCCGAGGCGGCCTTCGGCGCCACCGGGAACAGCCGGCGCTCGAGCTGCTGCCACGCCGCCTCGCGCGGCTGCATCGGCGGCACGCTGGCGGCAAGCACCGAGAAGCGCTGCTGCCACGCGCCGACCGCCAGCGACGCCGCCGGGCTGGCGGCCAGCACGCGCTCGAAGCGGCGCCGTGCGCCGCCGGTCAGCGTGCCCAGCACGTATTCGCGCGCCAGCCGGTCCAGGCGCTCGGGCTTCAGGTAGTTCATGCGCCGACCCCCGCCGCGACCAGGCAATCCTTCAGCTTGTCGAGGCCGCGTCGCACCCAGGCCTTCGCGGTGCCGACCGGCGCGTTCAGCGCGAGCGCGATGTCGGTGTGCACCATGCCGCGGTAGTACGCGAGCGCCAGCGCCTGCCGCTGCGAGGCGTTCAGCGCCGCCATGCAGCCGTCGATGCGCGCCTTGGTCAGCCCATCGTCCAGCAGCCGCTGCGGCTCCAGCGCGGGGTCGCCGGCGACGGCCATGGCCTCGTCGTCGAGCGCGGTGGTCGAAGCCCGCTCGGTCTTGCCCGAGCGCAGCGCATCGATCGCCTTGTTGCGCACGATGTTGATCAGCCAGGTCATCGGGGCCGCCACGTCGGGCCGGTAGCTCGCCGCGTTGTGCCAGACATTCATGAACGCCTCCTGGAGCACCTCTTCGGCGCGGTCCCTGTCGTTCAAGATACGGAACGCGACGCCCAACAGATGCGCGCAGGTGGCGCGGTACAGCGGCTCGAAGGCAGCACGCTCGCGCAGCGCGATGCGCGCGAGCAGCGCGGGCAGGTCGTTGGAAGGGGCACTCGTCGGATTCATCGCGCGGCAGTGTGCCCTACAATCCGCGCCCCCCACCCGTTGTGCCCTTCGCCGCCATCATGTATTGCGCCATCG
>NZ_JBFUCB010000024.1:0-23406 GCF_056405435.1 Rhizobacter sp. P1_G5
CGGCAGCGCCGCCACCGGCCGCGCCGTCCTTGGCGCCGCAGGCCACGAGCAGCGCGACGACGACCGCCAGCGGGAGCGCTTTCAGCGCGCCACGAACCGGGGAAACAACAGCAGCACTTTCCGCCGCGACGTTCTTCAACGCAGACATGCAAATCCCTTCCGGATGCTGCGCCCGCCGCGGGCGCCTGATGAGCTGGGGGAAAGCCGACAAAGCGCAAGGCCGGGTGGAAAACCCGGCCGGACGGGTCGACGATGCGGGTTAGTATACATACACGACTGAATGTAAACCGTCCATTTACCCATTGACCTGCACGGTACCGGCGGCGCACTTACCGAGTGCTTACCGGCACCGCTCACCGAGGAGTCGCCACGCGATGGCGCGACGAACGAAAGAAGAGGCCCTGGCCACCCGCAGCCACATCCTGGACACCGCCGAGCTGGTGTTCCAGGAGCGTGGCGTGTCGCGCACGTCGCTCAACGACATCGCGCTGGCGGCCGGGCTGACCCGCGGTGCCATCTACTGGCACTTCAAGGACAAGGGCGACCTCTTCAACGCGATGCTGCTGCGCGTGACGCTGCCGATGGAGCAGATGGTCCACGCGAGCGCCGACCCGCATGTGGACGCGCCAGTGGATCACATTCTGGAAAGCTTTGTCGATGCCCTGCGCAAGACGGTGCATGACCCGCAGGTGCGGCGCGTGTTCGACATCGCGACCAACAAGGTCGAGTACGTCGACGAGCTCGACAAGGTGTGGGAGCGGCACCGCCAGGTGCATGCCGACATGCTGGCGCACGTGGAGAGCGCGCTGAAGCGGGCGGTCCAGCGCGGCCAGATCGTGCTGCGCGCGCCGGCCCGCACGGTGGCGATCGGCCTGCATRCGGTGATCGACGGCTTGATCCGCACCTGGCTGCTGGAGCCGGACTCGTTCGACCTGGTGCGGGTCGGACGGCAGGTGCTCGAAGGCTATCTGGCGGGCATGGCGCCGGTGCCGCCCGCGCCGCCGGCCATCACGCCCGTGCCGGGTTCGTCCCCGGCGCCGGCCGGGGCTCGTCGAGGTGCTGGGCGAGCAGCGCGATCGTAGCGGCCAGGCCGGCCAGTACCAGCAGCGCGAAGCGCAGGCTCGTCAGTTGCGCGAGCCAGCCGATCAGCGGCGGCCCGAGCAGGAAGCCGCCGTAGCCGAGCGTGGCCATCGCCGCGATGCCTTGGCCCGGGCCGCGGCGCGCGCGGCGTGCGGCGGTGCCGAAGACCAGCGGCGCGACCGTCGCGACGCCGAGCCCGACCGCGACGAAGGCCGCGAGCGTCAGGCCGGCGCTCTGCGTGATCAGCGCGGTGGCGAACAGCAGCGCGGCCGCGGCATTGCCGGCGCGCAGCAGCGTGGAGGCGCGCCACACCGCCATCAGCCGGTCGCCGGCCAGCCGCAGGCCCATCATCGCGCAGGCGAACGCGGCATAGCCGAAGGCGCCGAGCGCGGCGCTCAGGCCGAGGCCGTCCTTCACGTAGACCGCGCTCCAGTCGGCCATGCCGCCTTCGATCAGGAAGGCGCAGAAGACGATCGCGCCGAGGCCGCCCATGCCCGGCTCGGGCAGCGCGAAATGCGGCGCCGCCTCGGCCGGCTTCGGCGGCGTGGACTGCAGCCAGCGCATCGCCACCAGCAGCACCCCCGCCAGCACGGCCGCGACCACGCCGATGTGCAGCCCCGGCGCGATGTCGTGGTGCGCCATCGTGCCGCCGAGCGCTGCGCCGCACAGGCCGCCGGCGCTCCACAGCCCGTGCAGGCCCGACATGATCGGCTTGCCGCGGCGCGCCTCGACCTCGACCGCCAGCGCGTTCATCGCGACGTCCATCGCGCCGTTGGCCGCGCCGAGCAGGAACAGCGTGAGGGCGAGCGGCAGCAGCGAGCCGACCAGCACCGGGTGCGGCAGCAGGAAGCAGTAGATGAAGCCGGTCGCGAGCGTCAGCCCGCGCGCGCCGAGCTGGCCGATGCCGCGCCCGGCCAGCTGGAACGACACCAGCGCGCCGGCCCCCATCGCCAGCAGTGCCATGCCGAGCTGGCCCTCGCTCAGGCTCAGCGCATCGCGCACCGCGGGGATGCGCGAAACCCAGCTCGCGAAGCCGGCGCCGTTGGCGAAGAACACGGCGGCCATCGCGATGTGTTCGGCGCGCGAGGCGGTGGGAGAGGAAGACATGGCGGCTCCGAAGGCGTGGGCATGCTTGAGCGAATTCGATCAAGTTCGAGCATATTAGAGCAGTCGGCGGGGCCGGGCAAGCTAGAATTCGCGCCACGATGGTCCGCAAGACACCTGCCCCTCCGTGGTTCGGCGAAGAACGCCGCGCCCGCACGCTGAAGCTGCTGCGCGAGAAGGGGCGCGTGGAGGTGCTCGACCTTGCTCGGATGATGGGCGTGTCCGAGCACACGATCCGCCGCGACCTGCTCGACCTGCAGGCGCAGGGCGCGCTGCACAAGACGCATGGCGGCGCGGTGTCGCTGGACACGGCGCGGCTCGATTTCGCGGGGCGCGCGGATGTGATGGCGGATGCGAAGCAGGCGATCGGCCGGGCCGGTGCCGCGCTGATCGAGCCGGGCCAGACGGTGATCATCGATGCCGGTTCGACCTCGCTGGGCCTGGCGCGCGCGCTGACGGTGCGGCCGGTCACGGTGATCACGAACTCGCTCGACGTGGCGGCGCTGTTCGACCGCGACCCCGGCGTGCAGCTGGTGCTGACCGGCGGCACCTGGCACGCGCAGGCGCGGGCGCTGTGGGGGCCGGCGGCGCGCGAGATGCTGCAGCAGTGCCGCGCCGACTGGGCGGTGCCGGGGGCCTGCTCGGTCGACCTCGCGATGGGCATCACCGTCACCGACGAGGCCGACGCGGCGACCAAGCGCGCGATGATCGGCGCCGCGGCCCGCACGATGGTGCTGGCCGATCACTCGAAGCAGAACAACGTGTCGCCGTTCGTGGTCGGCCGGTGGCGCGAGGTGCACACGCTGGTCAGCGACCGCGCCTGGCCCGAGGTCCAGGCGCTGGGGGTGCGGGTGCACGTGGCACCCGACTGATCAACGGGCGTTCAACGGATCTGCTGATAGTCCACCGGCACCCACACGTAGCCGCGGCCTTCGGCGCGGATGTGCCCGATGCCCGGGAACGGCAGGTGGGCACCGGCCACCAGGAAGCCGCCCTTGGCTGCGTCGGCATAGGCCTTCTTGCGCTGGATCGCGGCCGACTTCGAATCGCTGTCGAACGAGATCGTGACCTGCGGCTGCGGGAACTGCACCGCGGCCACGTGCATCAGGTCGCCCCACAGCACCAGCTTCTGGCCCTTGGACTCGACCGCGTAGATCGAGTGGCCCGGCGTGTGGCCGCGCGCGGCGAACGAGCGCACGCCCGGCACCAGTTCGGCCTCGCCGTCGAACGGCTTGAACTTGCCGGCGGCGACGTACGGGTTCAGCGAGGCCATCGCGCCCTGGAAGAAGCCTTGCACCTCCTTCGGGGCCTTCTCCATCGTGGCCTGGCTCAGCCAGAAGTCGGCGTCATGCTGGTCGGCACGCACGATGGCGTTCGGGAACGCCGGCTTGCCATCGGCCAGCAGGCCGCCGACGTGGTCGGGGTGCATGTGGGTGATGTAGATCTCGTCGACCTGCTCGGGCTGGTAGCCGGAGGCTTTCAGGTTGGCCAGCAGGTTGCCGGCCGTCGGGCCGAACAGGCCGGCGGCACCGGTGTCGACCAGCACCAGCTTGCTGCCGGTGTTGATCAGGTAGCCGTTGACCGAGGTCTGCACGGTGTCCTTCTGGAACGACTTGTCGAGCAGCTTGCCGACGTCCTTCTGCGTCGTGTTGGTCAGCAGCTGCTTGGGCTGCAGGTCGAGCGTGCCGTCGAACAGTGCGGTCACCTCGAAGTCGCCGAGCATCATCCGGTAGTAGCCGGGCGCTTGCGTCTTGAGCTGCGGCGCGCCGGCCTGAGCGGCGGTGGCGAGCACCCATGAGCCGACCAGCGCGGCCAGGCCGTTGCGAATCCAGGGCGTGAATGTCATTCGAATTTCTCCTCGGGTGCGGAATTGCGGGCGCAAGCATAGGGGCGCGCTGCAATCCCCACCGCGCAGAGGGGCAGCGTTCCTACACACCGGCCTTCGCGAGGACGACCAGTGAAATGCCGCGCGCCGGCTGCAGCGCATCGGCGTTCTGGTACGAGTGCGGCAGGTTGCCGGGGAAGGCCAGCACCTCGCCCTCGGCCAGCGTGTAGCGCTCGCCGGCCACCATCAGGTTCACGCGGCCGTCCAGGCAGGTGAAGAACTCGCGCGTGCCCGGCAGGTGCGGCGTGCCGCCCATCACCGCGCCGGGCTCGAAGTCCATCACCTCCATCATCTCGTCGGGCACCGATTCGGGAATCAGCACGCGCAGCGTGACGCCGCGCCCCTTGCCGGCCGGGCGGCTGCGCAGCGCGATCTCGTCGGCCGGCCAGTGCCGGACCATCGCACGCGGCGACGCAAGCAGCTCGTCGATCGGCACGCCGAGCGCGCCGGCCACCTTCACCAGCACCGACAGCGACGGGTTGCCGTCGCCGGACTCCAGCGTCGCGATCGTCGAACGCGGCAGCGCGGCCGATTTCGCGAGGGCGTCCTGCGTCAGCCCGCGGGTGTGGCGCAGGCTCAGCAGGTTGCGGGCCAGGTGGCTGGCGGTGGGTTCGCTCATCAGGCCCGCATTGTCGACGGAACGGACGCTTCGCCAATGCAGCAGTCCGCGCGCTGGGCGATGCGCATGACGCTCCCTATCGTGAGGCCATCACTTCACGGAGCCTCCCCATGAAAACCCTTCGAGACGATCCGCTGGCCGGCCTGCGCGTGGCGATCACCGGCGGCACCTCGGGCCTCGGCCTCGCGCTGGTGCAGGCGCTGTCGGCGCGCGGCGCACGCGTCGCCTTCATCGCCCGCGATGCGGCCCGCGTGCGCCGGCTCGCGCAGGACCTGCCCGGCACGCGCGGCATCGTCGGCGACATCGCGCGCCGCGACGACATCCACCCGATCGCGCTGCAGGTCGGCGCCGCGCTCGGCGGGCTGGACGTGCTGGTCAACAACGCGTCGAGCCTCGGCCCGGTGCCGCTCGCGCTGCTCGCCGACACCGAGTGCGAGGACCTGGAGGCCGCGCTCGCCGCCAACGTGCTCGGCCCGTTCCGCCTCGGCAAGGCGCTGCTCGGCGCGCTGGCCGCGTCGGCGCGCACCGGAGCGCCCTCGCTGGTGATCAACATCAGCAGTGACGCCGCTGTCACGCCCTATCCCGGCTGGGGCGCCTACGGGGCCAGCAAGGCGGCGCTGCACCACCTGAGCCGCATCTGGGATGCCGAGCTGCGCGAGCACGGCGTGCGCGTGTTCTCGGTCGACCCCGGCGACATGGACACGCCGCTGCATGCGCTCGCCGTGCCCGATGCCGACCCGGCGACGCTGCAGCGGCCGGCCGATGCCGCGCGGCCGATCGTCGCGCTGATCGCCAACACCGTCGCGCACGCGGAGTTCGCATGAAAGCCGCCCACCTTCCGGCCCAGCGCCCGCGCGACGCACGCCTGCTGGTGATCGACCGCCACGGCGAGCTGCACCACGCCGAACGGTCACACCTCGCCCGCTGGCTGCGCCCCGGCGACCTGCTGGTGGCCAACGATGCGGCGACGCTGCCGGCCAGCCTGCACGGCACGCACCTGCCCACCGGCGCGCCGATCGAGGTGCGGCTGGCCGGGCGGGCTTCGCTGCGGGTGGATGCGGTGCACACCTTCACCGCGGTCGTCTTCGGTGCCGGCGACTTCCGCGCGCGCACCGAAGACCGCCCCGCGCCGCCGGCCTTGCACCCCGGCGACCGGCTGCAGCTCGGCCCGCTGGCGGCGACGGTCGCGCGGCTGCTCGACCACGCGCGGCTCATCGAGCTGCGTTTCGACGGCGACGCCGACGGCATCTGGGCCGGCATCGCGCGCCACGGCCGGCCGATCCAGTACGCCCATGTGCCGCAGCCGCTCGCACTGTGGGACGTGTGGACGCGCGTCGCGGCGCTGCCGGTCGCGTTCGAGCCGCCGTCGGCCGGCTTCCTGCTCGACTGGCAGATGCTGCACGCGCTGCGCGAGCGCGCGATCGGCTTCGCGACGCTGACGCACGCGGCCGGCCTGTCGTCGACCGGCGATGCGGCGCTCGATGCGCGGCTGCCGTTCGACGAGCCGTACCACCTGCCGGCCGCGACCGTGCAGGCCATCGCCGACACCCGGCGCAGCGGCGGGCGTGTCGTCGCGCTCGGCACCACCGTCACGCGGGCGCTGGAGCATGCCGCGCAGGCCGGGCCGTTGCGCGCCGGCGAAGGCCTGGCGAACCAAAGGATCGGGCCGGCCAGCCGGCTGCAGGTGGTCGACGCGATCGTCAGCGGCACGCACGAGCCGGGCAGCAGCCACCATGCACTGTTGCAGGCCTTCGTCGATGCGTCGGTGCTGCGCCGCGCGGACGCGGCGCTGGCGGCGCACGGCTATCGCACGCACGAGTTCGGCGATTCGGTGCTGATCGAAAACGCCCGCCGTCCCCAAAGATCACCGCGCCAGGGTTCACGAACGATCGTGCGATCCATCGACCAGCCCGGGTTCGCCGGCTTGTTGCGGCCGGCATAAGCCCGAATAATCGGCGCCATCCAACAAACAGATGGTTCCGAGGAGACGCATGACCCCGATTCGCACCCCCGCGTTCTGTACCACCGCTGCCGCCCTGACGCTCGGGCTGGCCTTGATCGCCGGGGCCGCCCAGGCCGCTTCGACGACGACCAAGTTCGAGCCGATGCTGCAGGTGCAGGGCACGCCGCTGCTGCTGAACGGCGCGGGCACGCGCTTCAAGGCCATCTTCAAGGTCTACGACCTCGGGCTGTACACCAGCAGGAAGGTCGGCACGCCCGAGGAGCTGCTGGCGCTGCCGGGCCCGAAGCGGCTGCAGTTCACCGCGCTGCGCGACCTGCCGGGCACCGACCTGGGCCGGCTGTTCATCAAGGGCATGTCGGAGAACTCGCCGAAGGAGATGGTGCAGAAGCACACCTTGTCGGCGACCCGGCTGATCGAGATCTTCTCCGGCCGCTCGAAGATGGCCGCGGGCGAGACCTTCGCGATGGAGTTCGTGCCGGGCAAGGGCACCACCTTCTACATCATGGGCCAGCCGCAGGGCGAGCCGGTGGGCGACGCGGAGTTCTTCGCGATGGTGCTGAAGATCTGGGTCGGCGATGCGCCGGCCGACCACCTGCTGAAGGCCGCGCTGCTGGGGCGCGACAAGGAATAGGAACAGGGCGCTGCGGCCAGCGGCGCGTCAGGTCTTCTCGAACTTGAACACCGCGACGCTCGCGGTCAGGTTCGGCCGGCGGCGGCGCACCGTGCCGTTCTGGATGCCGAACGAATCGAGGATCTGCAGCCCGCTCTTGCGCGCCAGCACCTCGAAATCCGCGTACGTGCCGACGCGGATGTTCGGCGTGTCGTACCACTCGTAGGGCAGCGCCTTCGTGACCGGCATGCGCCCGCTCGCGATGCGCAGCCGGTTCGCCCAGTGCGCGAAGTTCGGGAAGCTGACGATGCCCACGCGGCCGACGCGCGCCGTCTCGAGCAGCATGCGCTCGGTGTTGCGCAGGTGCTGCAGCGTGTCGAGTTGCAGCACGACGTCGAAGCTGCGGTCCTCGAACATCGAGAGGCCTTCCTCGAGGTTCAGCTGGATCACGTTGACGCCGCGCTGCGTGCACGACAGCACGTTGGCGTCCGAGATCTCGATGCCGTAGCCGCTGCACTGGCGGTGGTCGCGCAGGTGGGCGAGCAGTTCGCCGTTGCCGCAGCCGAGGTCGAGCACGCGCGAGCCCTTCGGCACCATCTCGGCGATGAGTTCGATGTCCTTGCGATCACTCATGCCACGGCTCCCACGCCAGCGAATTCCTTGGCGATGTTGTCGAAGCGCGCCCGCAGCACGCCGTGGTACCGCGCATCGTCGAGCAAGAACGCGTCGTGCCCGTGCGGTGCGTCGATCTCGGCATAGCTCACGTCCAGGCGGTTGTCGAGCAGCGCGCGCACGATCTCGCGCGAGCGCTCCGGCGAGAAGCGCCAGTCGGTCGTGAAGCTCACCAGCTGGAACTTGCAGCGCGCGCCGGCGAAGGCCGCGGCCAGGTCGCCGCCGTGCTCGCGCGCCGGGTCGAAGTAGTCGAGCGCGCGGGTGATCAGCAGGTAGGTGTTGGCGTCGAAGTACTCGCTGAACTTGTCGCCCTGGTGGCGCAGGTAGCTCTCGATCTCGAACTCGATGTCCTGCGTGCTGTAGCCGGGCGCGCCGCCCTTCAGGCCGCGGCCGAACTTGGCCTCCATCGCGTCGTCGCTCAGGTAGGTGATGTGGCCGATCATCCGCGCCACGCGCAGCCCGCGCTTGGGCACCACGCGGTAGCCGTAGTAGTGGCCGCCGTGGAACTCGGGGTCGGTGACGATCGCGCGCCGCGCGACCTCGTTGAACGCGATGTTCTGCGCCGACAGGTTCGGCGCCGTCGCCACCGCGATGCAATGGCGCAGCCGGTCCGGGTGGCGCAGCGACCAGCTCAGTGCCTGCATGCCGCCGAGGCTGCCGCCGAGCACCGCGGCCAGCTGGGCGATGCCCAGGCGGTCGAGCAGCCGGGCCTGCGCATCGACCCAGTCTTCCACCGTGACGACCGGGAAATCGGCGCCGTAGACGCGGCCGGTCGCGGGGTCGACATGCATCGGGCCGGTCGAGCCGAAGCACGAGCCGGGGTTGTTGATGCCGATCACGAAGAAGCGGTCGGTGTCGAGCGGCTTGCCCGGGCCGATCAGGTTGTCCCACCAGCCCTCGCTGCGCGGCTCGCCCGCATGGGTGCCGGCGACGTGGTGCGAGGCGTTCAGCGCATGGCACACCAGCACCGCGTTGCTGCGCTCGGCGTTCAGCGTGCCGTAGGTCTCGTAGACGAGCGTGTAGTCGCTCAGCCTGGCGCCGCTGCGCAGCGGCAAGGGCTCGGTGAACTGCATCACCTGCGGTTTGACATCACCCAGCGAACTCATGTGGACACGCACCCAAAAAGAAAAACCGGCGCCGCCAAGATGGGGGACACCGGTGGGTGCGTCCATTCTTTAGCTGGTTTTTTAAAGCGCCCGCAAGCCGGAACAAATCAGCGCTGGCGGCAAGTATAGGGCGCCGGGCCCTGTCGGCCCCGGGCGCGAGGCCGTGGCCATGTCATCGTATCTCTTGGGGATGAAGTCAGTGTTTTGCATCCGTTTTTGTGCAGTCTGACAGGGATAGCCCCAGTAAATCGTTGATTTCTCAGTCGTACGATGACTGATGACATTCGATGAAATCGATTGTCATCCCATGACATCAGGAGGCAGACAACATGCAACGACGTACCTTTCTCGGGGCCACGCTGAGCCCCGTCGCGCTGGCCGCTTGCGGTGGCGGAGACGACAACCCGCCCGCGCCGCCGGCCCCGCCCACCGCCCAGGGCATCGCCGTCGACGCGCTGAAGCGCGCCGTGGCCTACATGGACGAAGAGGTGTCCTACCGCGGCGGCTATGTCTGGTCGTACTCGCCGGACCTGACGCAGACCTTCGGCGAGATGGAGGCCAAGCGCACGATGTGCTGGATCCAGCCGCCCGGCACGCCGTCGGTCGGCAACGTGTTCCTCGACGCGTACCACGCCACCGGCGACGAGCGCTTCTACCAGGCGGCCGAGCGCACCGCGCTCGCGGTCGTCGCGGCCCAGCACGCCTCGGGCGGCTGGAACTACATCCACGACTTCGCCGGCGAGGAGTCGCTCAAGCACTGGTACGAGACCATCGGCAAGAACGGCTGGCGCCTCGAGGAGTTCCAGAACTACTACGGCAACGCCACCTTCGACGACGCCGGCACCGCGGTGGCGTCGCAGTTGATGCTGCGCATGTGGCTCGAGAAGAAGGATCCCCGTTTCGAGACGCCGCTGAATCGTGCAATCGATTTCATAAGACAGGCCCAGTTCGGCGCCGAGCTCGGCATCGCCAATGGCGGCTGGCCGCAGCGCTTCCCGCACTACGCTGGATCGAAGGCCAGCATGCCGCAGCCGAACCCCGAGCAGATCCCGGCCGGCGCGCATGCCGGCATGGAGGATGGCGATTACACGCTGCACGTCACCTTCAACGACGACGTGATGGGCGAGAACATCAAGTTCCTGACGATGTGCGTGCTGGCGCTCGGCCGCACCGACCTGCTGGACAACATCACGCGCGCGATGGAGTGCATGCGCGCGATGCAGCAGCCCGCGCCGCAGGCCGGCTGGAGCCTGCAGCACCTGTCGCGCGAGACGAACGGCCGCCCGGCCGGCGCCGCCGCCGGGGCGCGCACCTACGAGCCGCGCTCGCTGGCCACGCACACCACGCAGACCAACATCCAGCAGCTGTTCCACTACTTCACGCTGACCGGCGACCGCAAGTTCCTCGCGCGCATCCCCGAGGCGATCGCGTGGTTGAAGACGGTGCCGCTGCCGGCCGACGCGATCCAGCGCAACGCGCTGCTGAGCGGCCGCACGCACGCGACTTTCATCGAACTGGACAGCAACGAGTCGCTGTACGTGCACCGCTACGGCTCGAACATCCACAACGGCGCCTACTTCGCCGACAAGGACCTGACGAACACGCTGAGCCATTACTCGGCGGGCCGCTCGATCGACATCGCCGGGCTGCAGAAGCGCTACGACGATCTCAGCGGCATGAGCGACGCGGCGGTGGCCGAGCTGGTGGCACGCTCGCCGCTGAAGGCGACGCAGCCGACGGCGCTGCCGAAGTTCTTCGGCATCCGCGAGGTCGATTTCCCCGACCTGTTCAGCGGCGCGAAGATGACGACGCCGGTGGTGCCGCAGACCGAGGTCGACACGCTGGTGGCCGACCTGGGCACGAAGAACTACTGGACCGCGCCGGTGCCCGAGGTGGTGAACCCGTACCGCGGCGACGGGCCGACGGCGCCGTACACCGGCACCGCCTACCGCAGCAAGCATGTGGGCGACATCTACGACACCTCGCCGTACCCGGCCGACAACCCGCCGGACATCGCGCCCTACGTGAAGCGCGACAAGCCGCAGTTCATCGTGACGGCGGACGTGATCCGGCGCATCGGGCGGCTGATCGCGTTCGTGTCGCCGGTGGTCTGAGGACGCGGCCAGGTCTTCAGCCGAGTTCGCGGCTCGCCAGCGCCGCCGCCGCGGCGCGCGTCTCCACGCCGAGCTTCTCGAACACATGCTCGAGGTGCTTGTTCACGGTGCGCGGGCTCATGCCGAGGATCTCGCCGACGTCGCGGTTGGTCTTGCCCTTCGCGATCCACGACAGCACCTCGGTCTCGCGCGGCGTCAGCGACGCGGTGCTCAGCCGCGTCGGCGGCACGTCGCTCGCGGCCTGCAGGCGCATCAGCAGCATCCGCTCGCCCAGCCCGACTGCGCCGGCGTGGCGCACCGACAGCACCCGGCCATCGGTGCCGATGCTGCGGTGCTCCGCCACGCCATCGTCTGCCCAGGCCGCCGGCAGCCCCTGCGGGTGGAACTCGCGCAGCCACGCCGCCGCCTGCGGCGAACGCCACGCGACGCGCCCCTGCGCGTCGAGCACCAGCACGCCGTGCCCGCCGACATCCACCGCCTCGCGCGCGAGCCGCACTGCGCGCGCATTGCGCACGTGCGTGGCCAGGCGCACCAGCACCTCCTGCGCACGCACCGGCTTCACGACGTAGTCGACGCCGCCGCTCTCGAAGCCTTCGACGATGTGCGGCGTCTCCGACAGGCCGGTCATGAAGATCACCGGGATGTGCGACAGCGCCGGGTCCTGCTTGATGCGCCGGCAGGTCTCGAAGCCCGACAGCCCCGGCATCAGCGCGTCGAGCAGGATCGCATCGGGCGTCGCGAGGTCCAGCCGTGCGAGGGCTGACTCACCGTCGCGCGCGACCAGCACCGTGTAGCCCTCGGCCTCGAGCGACGCGCACAGCGCGCCGAGCGACTGCGGCGCGTCGTCGACCACCAGCACGACGGGGGACGCACTCACAGCGCCTCCGTCGTCACGTCGCGCAGCGCCTGCGTCAGCCGGTCGAGCAGCGCATCGAGCTCGAAGCGCTCCGCCAGCAGCCGCATCGCGCGCAGCTCGGCGTGGGCCCCCGGGTGCTGGGCGATCGCCGCATCCAGCGCTGCCTGCACGCCCTGCAGGTGACCGAGCCGCACGAGCCGGATCAGGTCGCCGATCAGCTCGGCGGGCAATGCCGTCGCACCCACCGGCCCGGCCGCACCGGTGACACCGGCCGTGGCCCAGTTCGGCAGCGCCAGCTCGGCCAGCCATTCGATCTGCAGGTGCCGCTGCAGCATGTCCAGCAGCTCCGATTCGATCACCGGCTTGTCGACGAAGCCCTGGCAGCCGGCGGCCGCCAGCTTGTCGGCCTGGTTCTCGAACGCGTTCGCCGACACCATCAGGATCGGCAGGTGCAGCAGCCCGGCCGCGCGGATCTGGCGCGCGGTCTGCCAGCCGTCCATGTCGTCCATCGAGACGTCGAGCAGCACCGCATCGGGGCAGTCGTCCAGCACGCTCTCGAGGCACTCGCGTCCGCTCGCCGCCTCGCGGATGCGAAAGCCGAGCGGCATCAGCAGCCCCGCCAGCATCTGGCGCTGCGTCGGCTGGTCGTCCACCACCAGCAGGCTGCGCCGCGGGCCGAGGTAGCCGGTGACCGGCCGGTGCGTGCGCCGCGGCAGCACCGGCGCGCTGATCTCGCGCAGGTACAGCCGCGCGGTGAAGGTGCTGCCGCGGCCCGGCGCGCTCTTCACCGTCAGCTCGCCGCCCATCAGCTGGGTCAGCAGGTGGGTGATCGTCAGCCCGAGGCCGGTGCCGGGCTCGCCGGTGCGCCGTCCGGCGCTGCCGCGCTCGAACGGCAGGAAGATGCGTTCCTGGTCCTGCGCCGCGATGCCGATGCCGGTGTCGATCACCTCGAAGCGCGCCAGCTCCAGCCGGTAGTCCAGCTTCAGCGTCACGCTGCCGCGGTCGGTGAAGCGCACCGCGTTGCTCAGCAGGTTGATCAGGATTTGGCGCAGCCGCTTCGCATCGGCGTTCACATGGCCGGGCACGCGGCCGCTGGTCTGCAGCGTGAAGACGAGCCCTTTCGCTTCCGCCTGCGGCCCGACCATGCGCACCAGGTCGTCGAGGAACTCGTGCATCGGCAGCGGCGCCATGTCCAGCCGCAGCCGGCCAGCCTCGATGCGCGCCAGGTCGAGCAGCCCGTCGACCAGCCCGTGCAGGTGCTCGCCGCTGCGGTGGATGGTGTCGACCGACGCGCGCCGCACGCCCTGCACCTGCTCGTCCTTCAGCAGGATCTGCGCATAGCCGAGGATGCTGTTCAGCGGCGTGCGCAGCTCGTGCGTCATGCCGGCCACGTAGCGCGTCTTCGCCTGGTTCGCGGCCTCGGCCAGGTCCTTCGCGGCCTGCAGCGCGGCGTCGGTGCGGCGGTGCGCGTCGATCTCGCGCGTCAGCAGCTGGTTCTGCCGGTTCGACTCGTCCTGCGCCATGTGCCGGCTCTCGCTGCCCAGCACCACCCACCAGGCGCCGACGGCGGCCGCCAGCGACAGCAGCGCGAACACCTTCAGCAGCGGCGCCTTCAGCGCGCCCTGGCCGGCGGCGTGCAGCACGCCCTCCTGGTCGTAGACCACGCCGAGGATCACCGCCAGCAGCCCGATCAGCGAGGCGGCCACCACCAGGTAGTGCGCGACGCGGAAGTTCACGCGCGATGCGAGCCGCTGCGGCAGCACCGCGGCCAGCACCGCGCTGACCTGTTCGGCGGCGCGCGAATCGGTCTTGCAGCGGTCGTGGCAGCGCGATTCCAGCGTGCAGCACAGCGAGCAGATCGGCGCGCCGTAAGCCGGGCAGTGCGCCATGTCTTCGGACTCGAAGGCGTTGTCGCACACCGTGCAGCTCACGCTCTGGCCCGGTGCCCAGCGCGTGGTGTCGTGCCGCGCCAGGTACCAGCGCCCGCGCGTCGCCCACGCGAGCAGCGGCGACACCACCATCGCGGTGACCAGCGCGATGAACGGCGCAAAGGCCTGCGCCGCGGCACCGAGCGCGCCGGCGTACGCGACGATCGCGAGCACCGCCGCGCTCAGCATTGCGCCGAGCCCGACCGGGTTGATGTCGTACAGGTGCGCGCGCTTGAACTCGATGTGGCGCGGGCTCCAGCCGAGCGGCTTGTTGATCACGAGGTCGGCGACGAGCGCGCCCACCCACGCGATCGCGACATTGCTGTACAGCCCGAGCACGCGCTCCAGCGCCTCGAACACGCCCAGCGTCATCAGCAGCACCGCGATCAGCACGTTGAACACCAGCCACACCACGCGGCCCGGGTGGCTGTGCGTGAGGCGAGCGAAGAAGTTCGACCACGCGAGCGAGCCGGCGTAGGCGTTGGTCAGGTTGATCTTCAGCTGCGAGACCAGCACGAACAGCGTGGTCGCGCCGAGGATCCAGGCCGGGTCCGCGAACACGTAGGCGAAGCCGGCCAGGTACATCTGCGTGGGCTCGACCGCCTTCTCGGTCGGGATCTGGTGCTGCAGCGCGAGGAAGGCGAGGAAGGCGCCGCCCAGCATCTTCACCATGCCCGGCACGATCCAGCCGGGGCCGGCCACCAGCACCGCGGCCCACCAGCGGCGCCGGTTGGCACGCGTCTTCTCGGGCAGGAAGCGCAGGTAGTCGACCTGCTCGCCGATCTGCACCACCAGCGAGAACGCGACGGTGGCGGCGGTGCCGAACATCAGCCAGCTGAAGCCGTTGCTGCCCGAGGCCCGGCCGACCAGCCCGGTGAAGTCGGCGAACGCCTGCGGGTTCTTCGCCAGCACGAAGGCGTAGGGGCAGATCAGGAGGATCAGCCACAGCGGCTGCGTCCACAGCTGCAGCCGCGAGATCAGCGTGATGCCGTGCATCACCAGCGGCACGATGCCGAGCGACGACAGCAGGTAGCACAGCGACAGCGGCCAGCCGAAGTACATCTGCAGCGCGAGCGCGAGGATGGCCGCCTCGAGCGCGAGGAAGATGAAGGTGAAGCTCGCGTAGACCAGCGAGGTCAGCGTGGAGCCGAGGTAGCCGAAGCCGGCGCCGCGCGTCAGCAGGTCCATGTCGACGCCGTACTTCGCCGCGTAATAGCTGATCGGCAGCCCGGTCAGGAAGGTGATCAGCCCGACCACGAGGATCGCCCACAGCGCGTTCGAGAAGCCGTAGCCGATCGCGATCGAGCCGCCGATCGCCTCGAGCGCGAGGAACGAGGTGGCGCCGAACGCGGTGTTGGCGACGCGGAACTCGCTCCACTTGCGGAAGCTGCGCGGCGTGTAGCGCAGCGCGTAGTCCTCGAGCGTCTCGTTGCCGACCCAGGTGTTGTAGTCCCGGCGGATGCGAAAGATCTTTTGCGTGGCCACGGACACCGGTTTCTCCGACAACGACGGCAGTGTCGGCTCTCATRCAAGAAGCGCTCCCGCGGCCGGCTACGTTGATTGACGTATTCGGTTTGCGCACGCCATCCCGGACAGTCGGCCCCAGCGTGAACAACGCGGCACCGCACAGGCTTGGTGCCGTGCGTCATGACGATGCCCTCAACCTGTTCGGAGAACACGATGACCGACCGCAACGACGACCTCCACACCGATTCGATGCAGCGCCGCCGGCTGCTGCAAGGCGCCGCCGCGTTGCCCCTCGCGGGCCTGTCGGGGTTCGCGCTCGCGCAGGCCGCCCCCACCGCCAAGGTCAACACGACGAAGCTGGCGGTCACCGACACCGAGGTGACGGTGGGCCAGCTGCACTCGGGCACCGGCACGATGGCGATCTCGGAGACCGGCTCGATCCAGGCCGAGCAGCTCGCAATCGACCAGATCAACGCGATGGGCGGCGTGCTCGGCCGCAAGATCAAGGTGATCAAGGAAGACGGCGCGTCCGACTGGCCGACCTTCGCCGAGAAGTCGAAGAAGCTGCTGGTCAACGACCGCGTGGCCTGCGTGTTCGGCTGCTGGACCTCGGCCTCGCGCAAGGCGGTGCTGCCGATCTTCGAGAAGGAGAACGGCATGCTCTATTACCCGACCTTCTACGAAGGCCTGGAGCAGAGCAAGAACGTGATCTACACCGGCCAGGAGGCGACGCAGCAGATCCTGTGGGGCCTCGACTGGGCGGCCAAGGAGAAGAAGGCCAAGACCTACTTCCTGGTCGGCTCCGACTACATCTGGCCGCGCACCTCGATGAAGATCGGCCGCAAGCACATCGAGGGGCACCTCGCCGGCAGCAAGGTGGTCGGCGAGGAGTACTACCCGCTCGGCCACACCAACTTCAACTCGCTGATCAACAAGATCAAGGTCGCCAAGCCCGACTGCATCTTCGTCGCGGTGGTGGGCGGCTCGAACGTCGCGTTCTACAAGCAGCTGAAGGCGGCCGGCGTCACCGCCGACAAGCAGTTCCTGCTGACGATCTCGGTGACGGAAGACGAGGTGCTGGGCATMGGCGGCGAGAACATGGMSGGCTTCTACGCKTCGATGAAGTACTTCCAGTCGCTGGACAACGCGAACAACAAGGCCTTCGTGTCGGCSTTCCGCGCCAAGTACGGCCCGACCGCGGTGATCGGCGACGTGACGCAGGCCGGCTACCTGGGGCCGTGGCTGTGGAAGGCGGCGGTCGAGAAGGCCGGCAGCTTCGACGTCGACAAGATCGCCGCGGCCTCGGCCGGCATCGAGCTGAAGACCGCGCCCGAGGGCTACGTGAAGGTGCACGAGAACCACCACCTGTGGAGCAAGACGCGCATCGGCATGGCGCAGGCGGACGGGCAGTTCAAGGTGGTGGCGGAGTCGCCTGACTTGATCGAGCCGAATCCGTTTCCCAAGGGATACCAGTAAGCACGACGGGCGCCGCCATGACCCTCTCCGAAATCCTGAACATCTCGCTGATGCAAGGCTTCGCCGGCCTGAGCCTGTTCTCGGTGCTGCTGCTGATGGGCCTGGGCCTGGCCATCATCTTCGGCCAGATGGGCGTCATCAACATGGCGCATGGCGAGTTCATGACGATCGGCGCCTACACGATCTGGCTGTTCTCGCACCTGGCCGAAAGCTACGCACCGAAGCTGATGGCCGCGTACTTCCCGGTGGCGATCGTCGCGGCCTTCGGCTTCGCGTTCGCCGCCGGCTGGGCGGTCGAGTGGCTGTTCATCCGCCACCTGTACCGCCGCCCGCTCGACACGCTGCTCGCCACCTGGGGCCTGTCGCTGGGCATGCAGCAGATCTTCCGCTCGACCTTCGGCGCGAAGGAGGTGAGCCCGACACTGCCCGACTGGCTGATGGGTTCGTGGGCGCCGTCCGCCGGTCTCGACATCCCGATCAACGGCCTGTTCGTGATGGCGCTGACGGCGGTCGTCACCGGCGGCGTGCTGCTCGCGCTGTACCGCTCGCGCTGGGGCCTGCGGGTGCGCGCCACCGTGGCCAACCGCATGATGGCCAACGCGACCGGCATCAACACGCGCCAGACCGACCGGCTCACCTTCGCGATCGGCTGCGGCATCGCCGGCGTCGCGGGGGCCGCCTTCACCACCATCGGCTCCACCGGCCCGACCAGCGGCTCGCTCTACATCGTCGACGCCTTCCTGGTCGTCACCTTCGGCGGCGCGGMCAGCCTGCTCGGCACCGTGGTGTCGGCCTTCGGCATCGCGCAGACGCAGTCGATCACCGAGTTCTTCATCACCGGCTCGATGGCCAAGGTGCTGACGCTGTCGCTGATCGTGCTGATCCTGATGGTGCGACCGCAGGGGCTGTTCGCGGCCAAGGTGCGGCGTTGATCTCTCTTCAAGGAGCTCCGATGAATCGCATCGTGCAGTGGCTGGACCGCAGCGGCATGGGCAGCGTGCTGCTGCTGGCCGTGGTGCTGGCGGTGGTGTTCCCGCTGGCCTTCGACCTGTTCCGCCTCAACCTGGTCGGCAAGTACCTGAGCTATGCCTTCGTCGCGCTGGGCCTGGTGATGCTGTGGGGCTACGGCGGCGTGCTGAGCCTCGGGCAGGGCGTGTTCTTCGGCCTCGGCGGCTACGGCATGGCGATGTTCCTGAAGCTCGAGGCGAGCGACCCCGTGACGACGAAGATCCAGTCGACGCCGGGCATCCCCGACTTCATGGACTGGAACCAGATCACCGCGCTGCCGCTGTGGTGGGAGCCGTTCCGGCACTTCCCGTTCGCGCTGCTCGCGATCCTCGCGGTGCCGACGCTGCTGGCCTTCGTGATCGGCTTCGCGATGTTCAAGCGGCGCGTCGGCGGCGTGTACTTCGCGATCATCACGCAGGCGGTGGCGCTGATCCTCACGGTGCTGATCATCGGCCAGCAGGGCTACACCGGCGGCGTCAACGGCATGACCGACCTGAAGACGCTGCTCGGCTGGGACACCCGCACCAACAGCGCGAAGTACATCCTGTACTTCCTGACGGTGGCGCTGCTGATCGGCGCGATCGTCGGGTGCAGCTGGATCCAGAAGAGCAAGCTCGGCACGCTGCTGCTCGCGATGCGCGACAAGGAAGACCGCGTGCGCTTCTCGGGCTACGACGTCGCGATGTTCCGCGTGTTCGCGTTCTGCCTGGCGGCGCTGCTGTCGGCCATCGGCGGTGCGCTGTTCACGCTGCAGGTGGGCTTCATGTCGCCGTCGCTGGTGGGCATCGTGCCCAGCATCGAGATGGTGATCTTCGCGGCGGTCGGCGGGCGCATGTCGCTGGTCGGCGCGGTGTGGGGTGCGCTGCTCGTCAACTTCGGCAAGACCTACTTCTCCGAGAGCTTCCCCGACCTGTGGCTGTTCCTGATGGCGGCGATGTTCCTCGGCGTGGTGCTCGCGTTCCCCGACGGGCTGGCCGGGTTGTATGCCAACAAGCTGAAGCCGTGGTGGCTGCGGCGCAGGCGCCGCAGCACGGCCGAGCCGCGTGCCGAGACCGCATGGAGGGCGTCATGAGCAACACCGACTTCGTGCTGGCGGTCGAGGACCTCACCGTCTCGTTCGACGGCTTCAAGGCGATCGACGCGTTGACGCTGTACGTCGACAAGAACGAGCTGCGCGTGATCATCGGCCCGAACGGCGCCGGCAAGACCACGCTGCTCGACCTGATCTGCGGCAAGACGCGCGCAAGCGGCGGCAGCATCAAGTTCAAGAACACCGAGATGAGCCGGCTGCCCGAATACCAGATCGTGCGCGCCGGCATCGGCCGCAAGTTCCAGACGCCGTCGATCTACGAGAACCTCAGCGTGTTCCAGAACCTGGAGGTCTCGTTCCCGCGCGGCCGCGGTGTGTTCGGGGCGCTGGCGTTCCAGCGCGATGCCGAGGTGCGCGACGCGGTGCAGTCGGTGGCCGCCGAGATCGGCCTGGCCGACCAGCTCGAGCTGGAGGCCGGGCTGCTCTCGCACGGCCAGAAGCAGTGGCTCGAGATCGGCATGCTGCTGATGCAGGACCCGGAGCTGCTGATGCTCGACGAGCCGATCGCCGGCATGAGCGTGCGCGAGCGCGAGCTGACGGCCGAGCTGCTGAAGCGCATCTGCAAGGGGCGCTCGATGATCGTCATCGAGCACGACATGGATTTCGTCAAGCAGATCGCCCACAAGGTGACGGTGATGCACCAGGGCAGGATCCTCGCCGAGGGCTCGATGGAGCAGGTGCAGGCCGACCCGAAGGTGATCGACGTCTACCTCGGCCATTGAGGACATTGCGATGCTCCATGTGAAGAACCTGCACGTCGCCTATGGCCAGAGCGAGGCCCTGCACGGCATCGATTTCGACGCGGGGAAGAACGAGGCCGTCGCGATCATGGGCCGCAACGGCATGGGCAAGACCACGCTGTTCAAGAGCCTGATGGGGATCCTGCCGGCCAGGTCCGGCAGCATCGAGGTCGACGGCCGCGAGGTCACGAAGGACGAGAGCTTCCAGCGCGTGCGCAAGGGCCTGGCCTACGTGCCGCAGGGCCGCATGATCTTCCCGATGCTGACGGTCGAGGAGAACATCCGCACCGGCCTGGAGAACGCCGCGAGCCGGCGCATCCCCGACGAGATCTACGCGCTGTTCCCGGTGCTGTTCGACATGCGCTCTCGCAAGGGCGGCAACCTGTCGGGCGGCCAGCAGCAGCAGCTCGCGATCGCCCGCGCGCTGGTCACCAACCCGAAGGTGCTGCTGCTCGACGAGCCGACCGAGGGCATCCAGCCTTCGATCATCAAGGACATCGCCCGCGCGCTGAACGAGATCCGCAAGCGGCGCGAGATCACGATCGTGGTCTCCGAACAGGTGCTGAGCTTCGCGATGGACGTGGCCGACCGGCTGTTCGTCATCGAGGGCGGGCGGCTGGTGCACGAGAGCCCGCGCGCAAGCACCGACGTGCAGCGCATCAAGCAGTTCCTCTCCGTCTGAGTCATTTCCCCGAACACACACATTCACAGGAGCACGCCATGCCCGACACCCTGATCAAGGTCGACCTGAAGCAATCGCCGTACGAGAACGAGCAGGTCCACAACCGCTGGCATCCGGACATCCCGATGGCCTGCTGGRTCAASCCGGGCGAYGAYTTCRTSCTSGAGACCTWCGACTGGACSGGCGGCTTCATCMAGAACAACGACAGCGCCGACGATGTGCGCGACATCGATCTGTCGATCGTGCACTTCCTGTCGGGCCCGGTCGGCGTGCACGGCGCCGAACCGGGCGACCTGCTGGTGGTCGACCTGCTGGACATCGGCGCCAAGGCCGACAGCCTGTGGGGTTTCAACGGCTTCTTCTCGAAGAACAACGGCGGCGGCTTCCTGACCGACCACTTCCCGTTCGCGCAGAAGTCGATCTGGGACATCCAGGGCATGTTCACGAAATCGCGTCACGTGCCGGGTGTCAACTACGCCGGGCTGATCCACCCGGGGCTGATCGGCTGCCTGCCGGACCCGTCGCTGCTCGAGAAGTGGAACGAGCGCGAGGTCGGCCTGATCGCGACCGAGCCCGACCGCGTGCCGCCGCTGGCCAATCCGCCGTTCGCGGCCACCGCCCACATGGGCAAGCTGGGCGGTGACGCGAAGGCCAAGGCGGCGGCCGAGGGGGCTCGTACCGTGCCGCCGCGCGAGCACGGCGGCAACTGCGACATCAAGGACCTGTCGCGCGGCTCGAAGATCTACTTCCCGGTGTACGTGAAGGGCGCCGGCCTGTCGGTGGGCGACCTGCACTTCAGCCAGGGCGACGGCGAGATCACCTTCTGCGGCGCGATCGAGATGGCCGGCTGGGTGCACATGAAGGTCGAGGTGATCAAGGGCGGCATGGCGATGTACGGCATCAGGAACCCGATCTTCCGGCCCAGCCCGATCACGCCGCACTACAACGACTACCTGATCTTCGAGGGCATCTCGGTCGACGAGGCCGGCAAGCAGCACTACCTGGACGTCAACGTCGCGTACCGGCAGGCCTGCCTGAACGCGATCGAGTACCTGACGAAGTTCGGCTACTCGAAGGCGCAGGCCTACTCGATCCTCGGCACGGCGCCGGTGCAGGGGCACATCAGCGGCGTGGTCGACATCCCGAACTCGTGCGCGACGCTGTGGCTGCCGACGCAGATCTTCGATTTCGACATCCGGCCGAACGCGAGCGGGCCGGTGAAATACATCCAGGGCGGGCCGGAGATGCCGCTGTCGCCGGACCTCTGAGCCCGGGGCGCCGACCATGCCGACCTACGACTACCACTGCCCGCAGTGCGGGCCCTTCGATGCGCTGCGGCGCATGGCCGAGCGGGATGTGCCGGCGGCGTGCCCGCGCTGCGCGATGCCGTCGACCCGGGCCTGGCTGGCGGCGCCGCGGCTGGCGGACATGCCGGCCGAGCGGCGCTTTGCGCTGGCGACCAACGAGCGGGCCCGGCATGAGCCGAAGGAATCGGCGCGCTACCGGCATCCGGCGGGCTGCGGGTGCTGCGCCGGGCCGAAGCGGACGGGGGAGGCGGCGACTGCGCCGCGGTCATTCGCCGGCAAGCGGCCCTGGATGATCAGTCACTGAAGGGCTTCGACCGGCTCAGCCCGACCCTTCGACAAGCTCAGGGCGAGCGGAGCTTGCCGCGTCACATCTGCTTCGCGATCTCGGCCGTCCGGCAAATCTCGTTGTTGTCGACGACGACCCACTCGCCGCCCTTCTGCAGGCAGACCGCACGCGCGGTCTGGTGGCGTTCGCGGATGCGGTCGGGGGCGGTGGAGACCCGGAACACCGCGCCGGCGATGGCGGCGATGCTGATCAGCGCGAAAGCGGTGCGTGCGAAACGGGTGCCCATGGCGCTCTCCGGTGGATCGGCGAATTCTCAGGCATTTGGCCCGACTTTGCATGCTCGCTAGCATCCCCACCTTTGCGCATGCGAGACACCCGATGAAGCCTTCCGTGTCAGATGTTGCCGAACACTGGGTCGAGGATGCCGGCGACAGCGACGCCGCCCACCTGGACATCCCGCCGCACGCGACGCGCGAGCGCCGTTTCGAGATCTTCTGCAGCTTCGAGGTGGCCAACCCGCTCGGCGGCGACGACGCGGCCCACGGGCTGCGCGTGCTGGTCAACGGGGCCCAGGAATGGGCGCGCCGGGTGGCGACCCATGCCGGCAGCGATTCGCTGGACGTGCGGCTGCGCAAGACCGTGCCGGTCGGCGAGCCGCTGCGGCTGACCGCCCGCACCGAGGTGCAGGGCGTGCGCCGGGTCGGGCTGAAGATCACGGCCGACGAGGACCTGGACGGCTGAGCGTCCGCGGGCGCTCAGTGCAGCCGCAGCGACGACATCCCGAACAGGCCGATCAGCCCGATCGCGATCAGGTAGATCGCGACGATGAAGTTCAGCAGCTTCGGCATGACCAGCACCAGGATGCCGGCGATCAGCGAAATCAGGGGGGTGAGGCTCAGGTGGATGTTCAATTGAGGGTTCCGTCGGGAGGTTGAAACGTGGATCGGGGATGGACCGCGGGCAGGTCCCTAGAATGTCGGCCCGCGCATCGAAGACGATGACGCACCGATTCTCCCTGGAGCCCGCCGTGGATCTGAAACTTCCGATTGTCATCTTCGACGAGCTCACCGAGTCCGTCATCCGTTCCACCGGCATGCTCGACCTGGCCAGCGGCGAGATCCGCAACGTGCAGTACGAGGATTACGACGTGAAGGCCGAGGGCATGCCGATCGAGGACGAGAGCTACGAGTTCACCTCCGGGCTGCTGACCAACGGCAAGCGTGACGTGGAGTTCCGCATCGAGGTGGACATCATGTCGGGCGCCTATTCGGTGACGCCTAGCGAGTTGCTGGAATTGAAAGGCCGCGCCGCCAAGCTGTTCTCGACGAAATAGAACGGCTACCCTTGGCGCCTCCCGCCACGACACCGGAGCCGCCATGCCGACGATGCCCGAAGCCAGGATCCTGATCGCCC
>NZ_JBFUCB010000025.1:0-23305 GCF_056405435.1 Rhizobacter sp. P1_G5
CGCCTGCAGGTCGTGCCAGGCGGTCTGCGCGGCCGCCAGCACGCCGGTGGCGGCGATCAGCGCGGCGAGCAGCAGGCTCGCCGCCAGCGCGAGGGCCACCGCGCGTCGGCCGGTCGGCGCGGTCCAGGTCATCGCGCGGCCCTCACAGCAACAGCAGCACGGCGGCGCCCGGCAGCAGCCACCACCACAGGCTGCGCGGCACGTCGAACTGCTGGGTCGCGCCCCACGCGCCGGTGAAGCCGTCGGCCTGCTGCGTGCGCACGCGCAGGTAGTAGCGGCCCGGCGCCGGCCGCGGCAGCACCAGCTCGGGCAGGTTCTCGCGCCGCTCCAGCACCAGCTGCGTGAATGCGGGATCGGTCGCGACCTGCACGTCGTAGGCGTCGTCGCTGCTGCGGGCCCGCCAGCGGAACACCAGGCGCTCGCCCTCGTCGCGCGGCGCCTCGAGCGCCACCGGCGGCGGCGTCTCGCGCAGTTCGAAGCTGCTGGCATCGCTGAACGGGCCGTGGTCGTCGCCGGCCGCGATGCTCGCGATGCGCCAGTGGTAGCGGCCGGGCGGCAGCGCAAGGGCGAGGCGTTCGCTGCCCACGTCGCGGCGGTCGATGCGGACGGTCTCGAAGCGCGCGTCGTCGGCCACCTGCAGGTGGTAGCGCTGCGCGGCAGCGGCCTTCGTCCAGTTGAACTCGACCCGCTCGCCGTAGGCATGCCCCTCGTCGCGCGGCTGGGTCGTGAACGGCGGCTCCGGGCGCGCCTTCAGCGTGAACGCCAGCTGCCCGCTGCGGCCTTCCAGCCCCTGCGGGTCGCGGGCGCGCACCTGCAGCAGGTAGCGGCCATCGGGCAGGTCGGCCCATTGCGCGGCGGGTTCGGTGAACTCGCCGTCGAGCAGGCGCTGGTTCAGCGCTTCGTCGGCGAAGACCTGCGCGCGGTAGCCGGCGGCGCCAGGCGGCGCCGGCCACGAGAAGCGCAGCGGCACGCGCTCATAGCGCGTCGGCAGCGTCGACAGGCCCGGTGCCGGCGGCAGCGGCCGCACCGGCGAAGCGCCGGCCCCACCGGCCACCATGCCGAAGCCGTCGCCGATGGTCGCCACCGGCTTGCGGCCGACGCTGGCCGCGACGCGCCCTTCGGTGACTTCGGCCGCCGTGCTGCCGGCGGCGGTGCGCACGCGGAACTCGGTGCCGCGCACGCCCAGCGTCAGCACCGGCGTGCGGATGTCGTAGGCCGAGCCGGGCGTGCGTTGCGGGTTGACGCGCGACTCCGCCTCGCCCTGCTCGAGCGAGAGCTGCGAGCGCGTGACGCCGCTGTGGCCGAACACCAGCAGCGAATCCATGCGCAGCTGCGAGCCGCCGGAGACCAGCACGCGGGTCGAGTCGGCCAGGCGCAGCGTCAGGTTCGCGTCGGCCTCGGTGCGCAGCAGGTCGCCCGGCTGCAGCGTGTCGCCGACCACCAGCGCGATGCGTTGGCCGGCGCGCTCGCGCTGGGCGCCGCCCGACAGGAAGGCGACGCTCGCGACCGTCGCCTCGGCGCGCAGCCAGGCCACCGGCAGGCGCAGCTGGCGGCCCGGCTCGAGCCGCTTCGGGTCGGCGACGCGGTTCAGGCGCTGCAGCCGGTGCCAGCCGCTGCCGGGGGCGAGGTAGCTGTTGGCGATGCTGTAGAGGGTGTCGCCGGGGACGACGCGGTAGTGCCAGTCGGTGGCCGGTGCGGAGGCGGCAGCGGCAGGAGGCGCCAGGTCGGCGGCCATCGCACCGGCGCAGGCGGTGCCCCATGCGAGCGCCGCAACGGCACCCCGCGCACTGCGCATTGCATTGCCGGCGGGCGAACGGGACATCGTGCCTCCCCTCTGACCCGATGCAACCCGGCGCGTCTATGCGGCCAAGCCCTGACCCGGCCCAGAGCGCGGAAAGATAGCATGGGCCGACCGCTTCGTGCCCTCCCGATGACCCCCTATCCTGCACCGTATCCCCACCTGCTCGACCCGCTCGACCTCGGCTTCGTCACGCTGCGCAACCGCGTGCTGATGGGCAGCATGCACACCGGCCTGGAGGACGGCCGCAAGCACTTCCCGGCGATGGCCGCGTTCTTCGCCGAGCGTGCACGCGGCGGCGTCGGGCTGATGGTGACCGGCGGCTTCGCGCCGAACATCGCCGGCTGGACCAAGCCGTTCGCCGGCTTGCTGGCCAGCAGCGGGGCGGCACGCCGCCACCGCGAGGTGACCGGCGCGGTGCATGCCGAGGGCGGGCGCATCGCGCTGCAGATCCTGCACACCGGGCGCTACGGCTACCACCCGTTCTGCGTCGCGCCGTCGCGCATCCAGTCGCCGATCTCGCCGTTCACGCCGCGCGAGCTGTCGGTGCGCGGCATCGAGCGGCAGGTCCGCGCCTTCGTGCGCTGTGCGCTGCTGGCGCGCGAGGCCGGCTACGACGGCGTCGAGATCATGGGCAGCGAGGGCTACCTGATCAACCAGTTCCTGGTGACGCACACCAACCAGCGGCGCGACGACTGGGGCGGCTCGTACGAGAACCGCATGCGGCTGCCGGTGGAAATCGTGCGCCGCGTGCGCGAGGCGGTCGGGCCCGATTTCATCCTGATCTACCGGCTGTCGATGATCGACCTGATCCCCGACGGCAGCAGCTGGCCCGAGGTGGTCGCGCTCGCGAAGGCGGTGACGCAGGCCGGCGCGACGATCCTGAACACCGGCATCGGCTGGCACGAGGCGCGCGTGCCGACCATCGCCACCAGCGTGCCGCGCGGCGCGTTCGCATCGGTCACGCAGACGATGCGCCGCGAGCTGCGCGCCGCCGGGTTGACGATCCCGCTGGTCACCAGCAACCGCATCAACACGCCCGAGGTGGCCGAGCAGCTGCTGGCCGACGGCTGCGCCGACATGGTGAGCCTGGCGCGCCCGCTGCTGGCCGACCCGGCCTTCGTCAACAAGGCGGCATCGGGGAAGCCGGAGTCCATCAACACCTGCATTGCCTGCAACCAGGCCTGCCTCGACCATGCGTTCAAGGCGCAGCTCGCGACCTGCCTCGTGAACCCGCACGCGGCGCGCGAGACGGTGCTGGTGCAACGGCCGGCGCGGCAGCGGCGCCGCGTCGCGGTGGTCGGCGCCGGGCCGGCCGGGCTGGCGGCGGCCTGCACATTGGCCGAGCGCGGCCATGCGGTCGAGCTGTTCGATTCGGCGAGCGAGATCGGCGGGCAGTTCAACCTCGCGCGGCGCGTGCCGGGCAAGGAAGAGTTCGCCGAGACGCTGCGCTACTTCAACCACCGGCTGCAGGCGGCCGGCGTCACGCTGCGCCTGAACACGCGGGCCACCGCCGGGCTGCTGGTGGCCGGCGACTTCGACCGCGTGCTGCTCGCCACCGGCGTGACGCCGCGCGACCCGAAGATCCCCGGCCAGGAGCTGCCGCATGTGCTCAGCTACATCGACGTGCTGCTGCAGCGCAAGCCGCTGGGCGACAAGGTGGCGGTGATCGGCGCGGGCGGCATCGGCTTCGACGTGGCGGAGTTCCTCGTCACGCCGCCGGGACACTCGCCGACGATGGACCTCGCCGAATGGCGGGCGGAGTGGGGCGTGGCCGATCCGTCCGAGGTGCGCGGCGGCGTCGTGCCGGCGCGGCCCGCGCCGGCGGCGCGGCAGGTGGTGTTGCTGCAGCGCAAGAGCGGCAAGCTCGGCAAGGGGCTCGGCAAGACGACCGGCTGGATCCATCGCGCGGCCTTGCAGATGAAGCAGGTCGAGATGATCGGCGGCGTCAACTACGAGCGCATCACGCCGCAGGGCCTGTTCGTCACCTACGGCGAAGAGCGGCGCGACGGCCAGCTGATCGAGTGCGACACCGTGGTGTTGTGCGCCGGCCAGCTGCCGCTGCGCGAGCTGCTGGAACCGCTGCGTGCGTCGGGTGTGACCGCTGACTTGATCGGTGGCGCCGACGAGGCGAGCGAGCTGGATGCGAAGCGAGCCATCGACCAGGGCACACGGATTGCCCTGGCGCTTGAATGAGCCGATTGCTGCGTACCGCCTTCGTCAGCCTGCTGTTCTGCCTCACCGGCCTGGGCGGCTGCGCCAGCCTGCCGCCACCGCAGCCGCATGCGCCGGTGCAGGCGCTGGCCGATCCGGAGAACACCGCGCTCGGCAAGTTCGTCGCGGCGAACGCGCCGGCGCCGGGCATCTCGGGCTTCCGCGTGCTGGCGTCGGGCGACGATGCGTTCGCCGCGCTGACCGCGCTCGCCGACCGGGCGCAGAAGACGCTGGACCTGCAGTACTACCTGATCCGCAGCGATGAATCGTCGCGCGCGCTGATGCAGCGCGTGCGTGCGGCCGCTGACCGCGGCGTGCGCGTGCGGCTGCTGATCGACGACCTGAACACCGCCGGCCAGGACGATGCGCTGCTGCGGCTGACGCAGCACCCGCGCATCGAGGTGCGGCTGTACAACCCGTTCCCGTCGGGCCGCATGGCGACCTTGAGCCGCGTGATGGCGTCGCTGACCGACGCGGCCCGCATCAACCACCGCATGCACAACAAGATGTTCGTCGCCGACAACGCGCTGGCCGCGACCGGTGGGCGCAACCTGGGCGATGCCTACTTCGTGCAGAGCGCGCAGAGCAACTTCCTCGACATCGACGTGCTGGTCGCCGGGCCGGCCGTGAAGGCGCTGTCGGCGGTGTTCGACGGGTTCTGGAACGACCCGCTGGCGTACCCGATCGGCCTGGTGGTCGATGTGCCGCCCGCATCCGTGTCTCCAGCGGCGAGCCAGGCTGAAGCGCCCGAGCACCCGGCGAGCGCGCTGGCCGGAGAACCCGCGGCCTCGGCACCGGCGATCGTCGCGAACGCCGCCCGGTCGACGCTCGGCACCGAGCTGGCACGCAACCAGCTGAAGCTGGTGTGGGCGCCGTCGCGCGTGCTGGCCGACAAGCCGACCAAGGCCAGCGCGCCGGCCACCGAGGAGGCGCCCGCGCCGGCGCACGAGGTGATCAGCGACGACGTCGAGGGCCTGTTGCGCGGCGCGCGCAGCGAGGTCGTGCTGATCTCGCCGTACTTCGTGCCCGGCGCGCGCGGCATGGCGCTGATCGACGACCTGAAGCGCCGCGGCGTGCGCCTGCGCGTGCTGACGAACTCGCTGGCCACCACCGACGCGCCGGCGGTGCACATCGGCTATGCGCGCTACCGCGAGCAGATGCTGAAGGCCGGCGTCGACCTGCGCGAGCTGCGCGTGCACCTGGACCTGCCGCGCAGCAAGGTCGGCTCGTTCGGTTCGTCGCAGGCCTCGCTGCATGCCAAGGTGCTGGTGATCGACCAGCGCGACGTGCTGATCGGCTCGATGAACATGGACCCGCGCTCGGCCCGGCTGAACACCGAGATGGGCGTCGTGATGCACAGCCCGGAGATCGCGCGCCAGCTGCTGCAGCTGGTCGACGAGGTCGGCAGCGCCAACAGCTACAGGCTGTCGCTCGACGCCGACGGCCGGCTGCTGTGGACGCTGTCGCCGCCCGGCGGCGCGCCGAAGGTGCTGACCAGCGAGCCGGAGGCGAGCCTGTGGCTGAGGCTGACGGTGAAGCTGCTGTCGCCGTTCGCGCCGGAGGAGATGTTGTGAGGATGCTGCGCGCCGATGCGGCCTCCGACCGTATTTCACGCTGATTTCATGACCAGTTCACCTGTCCCGCTTGCGGCACTGAGATGATGCCGCCCGTGCGCCGTCAAGAGCATGGCGCGGCTGGGAGGGGGAGAACCCGTGGGATTGAATCGAAAGCAATGGGCCGGCGTCGCCGTCGCGGTGGTGCTGGTGGGCGGCGGGATCGCGGTCGCAACGCTCGGCTGGTCGCGCTTCGGCGGCAACATCAACGCACTCGAGGTGGACCTCGGGCATCCGCTGGCCTATGTGTCGACGCCGGCGCTGTCGCGCCTGCCGCGCGACCTGGTCAAGGCGCCGGTGCTGCGCGACGTGCTGACCGAGGACTTCGCGTTCTATTACGAGGAGCATGAGAGCCGCCTCGGCCTGCAGGGCGCGCTGAAGCGCATCGCGTTCGAGCACGACACCACGCTCGGCGACAAGCTGATCGAGCTGGCGCTCGACGAGCCGGCCGAGATGGCGTTCTGGACCGATGCCAAGGGCGCGCCGCGCCACTGGGTGATCGCGATGACGCGCGGCGTGCTGGCGCGCACGCTGCAAGGCGCCGCCGCGCTCGCCACCAACGACCGCCAGCTCAGCGTGATCGACCAGATCCGCGTCAACGGCGAGACGCTGCCGGTGTACGCGCTGACGCTGTCGCYGCGCCGCACGCTGGCGCTGGTGGCGCAGGGCAACCGCGTCGTCGTGCTCAGCGACCCCGGCCTGCTGTTCGACAGCGAACGCCAGGTCGACGCCAAGTCGCGCGACACCGTGGCCGCGCTGTTGTCGGCCGATGCGAAGACGCAGGCGGTGTACCGGCGCGACTTCGGCCTGGGCGAGGCGGGCAACGGCCACACCCTGGTCGCCGACGCGCGGCTGATGTCGTTCGGCTACCAGCACTTCTTCCCCGGCCTGAAGGCCTTGCGCTTCGACCTCGCGCCGGGCGGCGCGGTGCTGGCCACGCACCTGCGCGTGGACAAGCCCGCGGCGCTGCCGGCCGCGCCGGCCGACCGCGCGCTGTGGTCGGCCGTGCCGGCCAACCCGGCCGCCTGCACGCTGCTGCCGGCCGACTGGGCGCGTGCCAAGGCGGTGGCTGGTTCGCCCGGCTGGACGGCGCTGGCCGACCAACTGGAGGGGCCGGCCGCGATCTGCTGGTACCCGCGGTCGCAGTTCCAGACGCCGCTGGTCGTCGCGCAGATGAAGGAAGGCGCCGCCGATCCGTCGGCCTCGCTCGACGCGCTGACCGACTGGCTGCTGCCCGCGAAGTCCACCAAGCTGACACCGGCCGCACGGGCCGGCAGCAACCGCTGGCAGCGCGAGGTCAAGGCGCCCTGGGGCCCGCATGGCGATGACGCGGCCACCACCTACCGTCCGACGCTCGCGCGCCAGGGCCGCTGGATCACGTTCTCGCCCGACGATGCGCTGGTCGACCAGGCGCTCGATGCCCAGGCCCGGCGCTTCCCGAGCGTCGCCGACAGCCTGCCGGCCGCCCGTGCGACGCTGGCCGTGATCGCGCCGCGCCAGGTGGCCGAACTGGCCCGGCGCGAGGCCTTCGAGGTGCTGCCGCCCGAGCAGGAGCTGTTCCGCCAGGCGGCCGAGCGCCAGCTGGTGCCGCGGCTCGATGCGCTCGCGAAGCTGCCGCTGTCGCGGGCGGTGGCCGATGGCCCGCCCGATGCGAACGGCTGGGTCGCGGTCGAGTGGCAGTCGCTGGCGTCGAAAGCCCGCTGATGGGCCACCCGATGGATCGCCCGATGCTGACCCGGCGCGCGCTGGTGCTCGCCGGCGCCCTGGCCGCGAGCGCCGGCCACGCCGCGCCGACGCGGCTCGACCGCGAGCAGTCGCAGCGTTTCCGCGACTGGATGACGCTGCTGATCCATGCGCAGATCGAACGCGGCCCGACGCCGCGCTGGACGCACCGCGACTGCGCCGGCCTGGTGCGCTTCGCGGTCGCCGAATCGCTGCGCGAGCACGACCTGGCGTGGAAGCGCGCCAACGGCCTGCTCGGCACGCGCCTGCCGCCCGACCTCGAGGCCGGCAGCAGCCAGGGCCTGCGCCATGCGTGGCGCCGCGCCGACGGCACGCGCGATGCCTTCGTCGGCGCGCTCGAGCTGGTGCAGGAGAACACCCGCCCGGTCGCGCGCCAGCTGACGCAGGCGGTGGCCGGCGACCTGCTGTTCTACGACTTCGGCGACGAGCAGCACCTGATGGTCTGGATGGGCCGCTACATCGCGTACCACACCGGCCGCATCGAAGCCAACGACAACGGCCTGCGCGCAGTGCGCGCGGACCAGCTCCTCGGATGGAAGGACACGCGCTGGCGGCCTTCCGACGACAACCCCAACTTCTCGGGCGTCCATCGACTGGCGTTCCTCGCATGAAGCACCTGCACAAGATCTCCTGGCCCGCACTCGCTCTGGTGGCGCTGCTCGCGCTGCCGCCCGTGGCGCCAGCGGCACCGTCGTCACCGATGCCGTTGCCGAATGCCTGGGCACCGTTCTCCGGCGAGCCCTTCTTCCTGCTGTCGGACGCGACCTTCGGCAGCACCGAGCTCGCGAAGGTGCGGCTCGAGGTGAACTCGCCGCAGATGCTGGAGCAGGCCGGCGGCGTCGACGTGCTGGTCTACCGCATCCCGCAGCCGCTCGACTTCCTGCAACGCCAGAAGCACCTGCACCGCGTGCAGGTCGATGCGCGGCCGGCCGAGCCGGGCCTGTCGAACACGCTGACGCACCTGTGGGACAACTGGTCCGTCAAGTCGCGCCTCGCGTGGCAGAAGCTGTTCTCCAGCGACGCGCGCCAGGCCGTCACCGCGCAGGCGCCGCAGCTGAAGACGCCGAAGGAACTGACGAAGCCGTCCACCTTCGAGGAGCCGCCGCAGTTCAAGCCGATCGCCGGCCTCACGGTGATCGAGCGCTTCCGCTACCCGGTGCAGGCCGCCAGGCCGATCGAGCCGCCGAAGGACCTGAAGCTGGCCGGCAGCAGCAGCGAGTTCATCAACCCGTCGCAGGGCAACGTCTGGGTGCCGATCGGCAAGCGCGCGCCCGGCCTGTACCTGGTCGAGGCGATCGCCGGCCGGCACCGCGCGACGACGCTGCTGTTCGTCAGCGACACCGTCGCGCTGACCAAGGTGTCGGGCGAGCAGATGCTGGTGTGGGCCGCACAGCGCGGCAACGGTGCCGCGGTGCCGAAGACGCGCGTGGTGTGGACCGACGGCATCGGCGTGCTGAAGAGCGGCGCGGCCGATGCGCAGGGCCTGGTGCGGCTGGACCGCAAGGCGCCCGAGCAGACCTACGTGTTCGGCGAAGACCCGGCTGGCGGCGTCTTCATCTCCGAAAACTTCTACTACGACAGCGAGATCTACGCGGCCAAGGTCTACGCCGTCACCGACCGCCCGCTGTACCGCCCCGGTGACTGGGTGCAGGTGAAGGTGAGCGGCCGCGAGTTCCGGAGTGCCCGCGAATCGGTGAGCCTGAAGGACGGGCCGCTCGCGCTGCAGGCGCTCGACCCGGCCGGCCAGATGATCGCGACGCAGTCGCTGCGCTTCAGCGGCACGCAGGGGGCCGACACCCGCTTCGCGCTGCCCGACAACGCGGCCGCCGGCGGCTACGAGCTGCGCCTCGCTATGGGCGAGGACGTCTACACCGCGGCCTTCCGCGTTGCCGACTACCAGAAGCCGCATTTCGAGATCACGCTGCTGGCCGACAAGCCCGACTTCGCGACCGGCGACCGCATCGGCGGCAAGCTGCAGCTGAACTACCCGGACGGCAAGCCGGTGGCCCATGCCCGCGTCAGCCTGACGGCGCGCGCGCAGAAGCTGACGATGGTCGAGGGCGAGCTGGACTACAGCGGCCAGTTCCCGCTCAAGCTGACGCAGGACGAGCTGCAGACCGACGGCAGCGGCGTCGCGAGCTTCTCGCTGCCGCCGGCCACCGAGCCGAGCCGCTACCTGCTGACGGCGCTCGCGACCGACGGCGCGGCCTGGCGCGTGCGCGCCTCGAAGGAGATCCTGATCGAGCGCGGCAGCGGCTCGTACAAGCTGACGCCGGAACGCCAGTTCTCGACGCCCGGCGAGGCGGTGGCCTTCAAGGTCAGCGCCGGCGCGCAGGCCGCGGCCGACGGTGCGCGCCCGGCGCGCTGGGAGTGGCTGCGGCTCGAGAACCGCGCGAAGGAATCGGGCGCGATGCCGGCCGCGGCCGGCGATGCGCTGAGCCTGCGCTTCCCGCAGCCCGGCGCCTACACCGTGACGCTGCGCGACGACAAGGGCCGCATCGTCGCGGCCACCTCCCACTGGGTCAGCGGCGACGGCCTGAAGGCACCGGCCGGCAGCGTCACGATGGTGTTCAACCGCGCCGCCTACCGCGCCGGCGACACCGCCGAGCTGCTGCTCGGCTTTCCGGAGCCGGTCGACAACGCGCTGCTGACGCTGGAGCGCGACCGCGTCGAGGCGACGGCCGTGCTCGGCCAGCCGGCCGACTGGGTCAGGAGCGAGCGGCTGGGGCCCACGCAATGGAAGCTGACGCTGCCGGTGCGCGAGGCCATGAGCCCCAACATGACCGTCTCGGTCGCCTACGTGAAGAACGGCGACTACGTGTTCCAGAACCAGGGGCTGATGGTCGAGCAGCCGCGCGTCGCGGTCGGCGTGCGCACCGACAAGCCGGTCTACGCGCCGGGCGACACCGTCACCGTCGACATCGACACGCGCCTGAACGGCCAGCCGGTGGCGGCCGAGGTGGCGGTGGGCGTGGTCGACGAGATGATCTACGTGCTGCAACCGGAGATCGCACCGGCCATCGAGGATTTCTTCTACCACCCGCGGCGCAACAACGTGCGCACCAGCGCCAGCCTGTCCTTCATCGGCTACGACCTCGCGACCAGCAAGCTCGGCGTGCTGCCGTCGTCACGCCAGGTGAACCAGCGCGCGGTCAAGGTGCTGGAGCGTCCGCGGCGCGACAACGTCGACACGGCGGCCTGGGAGCCGCGGCTCGCGACCGATGCGGACGGCCATGCACGGTTCACGTTCCGCATGCCCGATTCGCTGACGCGCTGGCGCATCACCGCGCGGGCGATGCAGGCCGGCGGCGCGGTCGGCCAGCAGGTCGGCTGGGTGCGCTCGGACAAGCCGTTCTACGCCAAGTGGACCAGCCCCGACTGGCAGCGCGAGGGCGACCGCGCGCAGGCCTCGATCGCGCTGTTCAACCAGACCGGCAAGCCGGCGCGCATCGAATGGGAGGCGCGCGGGCCGGGCGTCGAGCGCAAGGACACGCTGAGCGTGCAGCCGGGCATCAACTTCATCGCGCTGCCGATCGCGGCGGATCGCATCGGTGCGGCCGGCGTCAGCCTGCTGCTGCGCCAGGACGGCCGCGTCGTCGACCAGCTCGACACCACGCTGCAGCGGCTGCCGGTGGCCTGGCGCGCCGCGCGCGAGCAGGCGCTCGACATCAGCAGCGGCAGCGCCGCGCTGAAGCTGCCGCCGGACGCGACCCGCGTGCGGGTGGCCTTCGCGCAGGATGCGGCGGCCGGTGCCTTCAACCGCTGGATGGAGGACCTGATCGACTTCCCGTACGGCTGCGTCGAGCAGACGGCCAGCCGCATGCTGCCGCTGTCGATCGCGCTGCAGTCGCTGTCGCCAGCGCAGCAGCCGCTCGCGCCGCAGTTGACGCAGCGGCTGTCGACGGCGCGGCTGTCGCTCGCGCAGATGGCCGGCCCGCAGGCGCGCTTCGGCTGGTGGGGTCGCGGCATGAGCGACGACGCCTTCCTGACCGCGTATGCCTACTACGCCGACTGGCGTGCGACGCAGGCGCTGCGCACCAGCCTGCCCGACGAGCACTGGCAGCGGCTGCTGGACGTGTATGCGAAGGAGGGCAGCGCGCTGCCGCGGATCCAGCGGGCACTGGTGCTGTCGTGGATGCAGGAGATGGGGTTGTCGGTGGGCGCGATGAATGCGAGCCTGATCGAGGAACTGGGCGCTCAGGCGGCCGCGCCCGTGCCGGCCTCGATGCGGGATGGCAGCTGGGTGATGACGGAGGGGCCCGCCGCCGGTTCGCGCGACATCGCGCTGGTGCTGGCGCTCGACACCGCGCTGCGGGCGAAAGGCTCGGTCACGGTCGACGAGCGCGCGGCGGGCGATGCGGCCGCCGCGCGACTCGGCGACTCGCCGTCGCCGTTCGTGCAGTCGCTGCTGATGGCGACGCGCCGCAGCGGCACCGAGAAGGCCGGCGAGCTGCTGGGCCAGGTGGGCGCCGACATGCCGACCTTCGATCGCGCGCAGACCTTGCTGTGGCTGCAGCGCGCGCTCGGCCGCAAGCCGGAGGCAGCCGCCGATGGCGTGACACTGGCCGCACCGTGGCAGCGCAGCATCAGCAGCAGCGGCGACGTCACGTGGACGCTGCCGGCCGGGGCCGCCCTGCCGGCGACGCTCGCGCTGCCGGCCGGTGCCAAGGCGGCCTGGGCCTACGTCAGCTACGAGAGCCGCGAGGCGCAGGCCCCGGCGCTGCCGGTCAGCATCAAGCGCACGCTGTGGCGCGTGGTGACGGAAGCGAAGCCGGCGGCGGCGTCGCAGCCGGCCGGGCAGCAAGCCTCGCCCGACAACGCCCGCATGAACGTCACGCTGGAACGGGTCGAGCCCGGCACGCCGCTGGACACCAACGCGCTGTACCTGGACCAGGTCACGCTCGGTGCGCCGAAGGCGATGCGCTGGGCGCTGCTCGAGGTGGCGCTGCCGCCCGGCGCCGCGGTGGAGGCCAGCACCTGGGGCCTGGACCTGAGCGGCCAGCCGCTGGAACGTGCGCGGCACGAGCCAACGCCGCAGGGCTATGCCGTGCCGGTCGAGAAGCTCGAGGCCGGCGGCTCGGTGACGCTGCGCCACCTGGTGCGCTTCGCGCAGCGCGGCCAGTTCAAGCTGCCGCCGTCGCGTGTGCACCGCATGTACCAGCCGGAGGCCAAGGGCGTCGACGAGAGCGGCGCCTGGTCCACCGTCGAGGTGCGCTGAGGTCGGCATGTTCATCCGCTTCCCGATCGCCATTGCCCTGTTCGCTGCCTGCAGCGTGCAGGCGGCGCCTGCCACCCGGCTGGCGTGGCTGCAAGGCGACCAGACGAGTGCGTTGCAGCGCAGCGGGGAGGGTGCGCAGCCGCTCGCTTCGCTGCCGCGCATGCCGCTCGGCAGCACCTGGAAGCTGTTCGTGCACGGCTACCTGGTGGCGCGCGGCGAGCAGGAGCCGGCCTACCGCTGCACGGCGGCGCAGCGGCCGCCCGACGATGACTACTGCTGCGACCCTGGCGCCTCCGTCGGGCGCGACGAGGCGCTCGCGCGTTCCTGCGGTCCGTATTTCGAACCGAAGCGGCTGGCGCTGTCGCCCGACGACTGGGCGCGCTTCTGGCGCGAGCAGCAGGCGCCGGCCTGGCTGCAGCGGCTGGACGCGATGCAGCCCGGCACCGAGGTCGCGCTGCCCGAGCTGCTGCAGGCGCTGCGCCATGTGCCGGCGGCGTCGCGCCTGGCGGCGCGGCAGGCGCTGCTGCCGTCGGCCACGCGCGATACCGCGGTGCTGGCAGCGCTCGGCGGTGGCCCGCGCTACAAGACCTGGTCGTGGCGCATCGATGGCGAGCGTGCCGGTGGTGCCGTCGGCTGGCTGGCCGACGGCACGCCGTTCTGGTTCGGCGCCGCCGGCACCAGCCGCACCGCATTGCAGTCACAGGCGGCGTGGATCGCGCGGCAGTGGTCGGCCCACGGGCTCGCCGCGCCGCGCGCCGACGCCGCCGCGCTGGCGGCGCAACCGTGCATCGACGTGCGCTTCTTCCAGCGCTACCCGATCCGCGCGGTGCTGCGGGCCGATGGCAGCGAGGCACCCGCCGGCCCGCTGAATGGCCGCCACCGCATCGCATTCCGCAACGGCACGCAGCTGCCGGTCGATGCGGTGCCGGCGCTGCAACTTCGCCTGGAACGCGACGGCCCGGTGATCGATGCCCGGCTGCCGCTGGAGGACTACGTCGCCCGCGTCGTCGACCGGGAAGGCCGCGCGACCGAGCTCGAAGCCGCCCGGGCGCTGGCCATCGCCGCGCGCACCTACGTGCTGCAGAACGCGCCGCAGGCCGAGGCCTGCCGGCAGATCGCCGACGACAGCCGCACGCAGCGCGTCAGCCCGAACCCGCCGAGCGAGGCGGCGCGCGCGGCGGCGGCCTTCACCGACGGCCTGGTGGTGGCCGGTGCCGTGGTGCGCTACCACCGCGACCAGGCCTCGCCCGGCGTGCTGTCGTGGCAGGCCGCGGTGACGGCGAGCCGCCGCGGCGACGGCTTCGAAACCATCCTCCGCAAGGCCTGGCCCGGCATGACGCTGGCCGGCGCACAGGTCGCCGCCGATTGCGAGGCGGTGCCGCAGGCGCACGACTGGCTGCTGCAGCGCCAGCAGCGCTGGCGCGAGCTGCTGCGCCGCGAGGCCGGCTACCAGCCGCTCGGCCCCGAGCTGCGCGTGTGCCAGCTCGCGATGGGCACGCCGCACTCCGACCAGCGGCGGCTGGAGATCCGCGTGCGCGAGTGGCTGAGCCGCGAAGGGCGCGTGACGCTGATCCACGAATACCTGCACCTCGCCTTCCGCGACCATCCGCGCGGCCAGGACGAGGCCTACATCGAACAACTGGCTCAACGACTGGCCGATTCATGAAGATGCTCATTCCCCTCGTGCTGGCCGCTTCGGCCACCGGTGCCGCGGCACAGGCCGTGATCGACGCGCCGACCTCCGGCTGGCGCAGTGCGCCGCCGCGCCAGCGCGACTTCGTGCAGGAAGTCCACTACCCGGCGGCCAGCGTCAACGTCAACGGCCGCTCGGCCACCGCGCTGATCCGCGGGCACATCGGCGCGGCCGCGAAGGCCCGTGCCGACGGGGCGCGCCAGCCGGCGCGGCTGGTGGTCGACGGGGTCGCGATGCCGCTGTCGACGGATGAAGACGGCGGCTTCGCGCGGCCCTGGTCGTTCGGCAGCGGCAGCCACGGCGTCGAGGTGCGCGCACCCGGCGGCGGGCCGGTCAAGCGCACGCAGTTCTACGAGGCGCAGGCCGGCCGCGTGCCGACGCGCCTGCGCGTCGTGCTGAGCTGGGACAGCGACAACACCGATCTCGACCTGCACGTCGTCTCGCCCGACGGCGAGCATGTGTTCTACGGCGCGCGCGTGGCCGGCAACGGCGGCGCGCTCGATGTCGACGTGACGACCGGCTTCGGCCCCGAGATCTTCGCGACGCCCAGCCCGGTGCGCGGCGCGTACCACGTGTTCGTCAACTACTACGGCGCCGGCGAGCGGCGCGACGTGATCACCACCGCGCAGGTTGCGATCGTCGAGGACGAAGGCACGCCGCGCGAGAAGCAGCAGGTGTTTCGCGTGCCGATGCGCAAGCCGGGCGAGCTGACGCTGGTGCATTCGTTCCTGGTGCCATGAAACGCAGGCTGCTTGCGGGGCTGGCCGCCGCGGCACTCGGCACCGCGATGGGCCCGGCCCATGCCGACCCGGAGGTGACGATGACGCACCCGCCCGGCGGCTGGACCTACAGCGGCATCTCCGACGACCCCGGCCGCGTCAGCTACGCCTACCCGAACAACCTGATCGAGCGCGGCGGCCAGCGCGGGCGCACGCTGATCGAGGGCCGGCTGAAGCAGGTCGGTAACGCGCGCGGCACGCCGACGATGGTGGTCAACGGCAATGCGATGCCGCTGTACACCGGCGATGACGGCCGCTTCGCGCGGCCGTATGCCTTCGGCCCCGGCTCGAACGGCATCGAGATCCGCGACGCCGAGGGCCACAGTCGCAAGCGCGTGCAGTTCTACGAGGCGAACCGGCTGAAGAGCCTCGCGAAGATCCGCATCATCCTGGCCTGGGACGACCCGCAGGCCGAGCTCGACCTGCACGTGATCACGCCGGACGGCCAGCACGCGTTCTTCGCGGCGCCGGTGCTCACCAACGGCGGCGGGCTCGATGTCGACAGCGTCGACGGTGCCGGGCCGGAGATGTTCTCGATGACCGCGCCGATGCCGGGCGTGTACCACGTGTACGTCAACTACTGGGGCAACTTCGGGCCGGGCGGCTACCACTTCGACGAGTCGACGCGCCAGCAGCCGGTGATCACCGCCCGCGTGACGCTGGTGTTCGACGAGAACACCGGCGCCGAGCGGCGCGAGACCTTCACGGTGCCGATGCGCAAGATCGGCGACCTGATGCTGGTGCGTTCGGTGCGGCGCGGCTGAGAGGCATCGAGAAGGCGATACTCCCCGCGCCATGCGCATCAAGCACGTCGAAGTCTTCAACGCCATCATGCTGACCGGCACCGTGAGCGGGGCCGCGCGCCTGCTGCACGTCACGCAGCCGGCCGTCACGCAGACGCTGCAGCATGCCGAGTTGCAACTCGGCTACGCGCTCTTCACGCGCCAGCGCAACCGGCTGGTGCCGACGCGCGAGGCGCAGGCGCTGTACCCCGAGGTGCAGCGGCTGGTCTCGCAGCTCGAATCGGTGCGGCGCCTGGCCGGCGCGCTGCGCGGCGGCCAGCAGGCGGCGCTGCGCATCCTGGTGGTGCCGTCGCTCGCGGTGCATGCGCTGCCGCAGGCGCTGGCGCTGTTCCGCCAACGCCATCCGTCGCTGCCGGTGGCGATCCGCACGCTGCACTCGCCGGAGATCGCACAGGCCATCGCGCTGCAGGAGGGCGATGTCGGCATCGTGTTCGGCCCCGGCCAGCATCCCGCGGTACAGCAGGTGCCGGTCGCGCAGGGGCGCATGGTGTGCGTGTCTGCGGCGCGCAGCGGCGACCGGCGCAGCACCGTCGAGCTGGCCGAGGTGCTGCGCAGCAGCTTCATCCGCATCGACGAGCGCGACCCGATCGGCGCGATGCTCGCCGAGCAATGCGCCCGCGAAGGCCTCGCCCCCGAAGGGGGCATCACCGTGCAGACGCACCACATCGCGATGACGCTCGCGGCGCAGGGCTTCGGGCCGGCGCTGATCGATTCGTTCACCGCCGCGGCGGCCGACGACACGCTGCAGGTGCGCACGCTGGTGCCCGAGGTGCCGGTCGTCATCAGCGCGCTGCTGCCGCAGGGCGAGCGTTCGCCGCAGCCGGTCGACGACCTGATCGACGCGTTCCGCCGCGTCGTCAGCCCGGCAGCCTGAACGGCGTCGCGTCGATCGACGGTGTGCGGTCCTGCATCAGCTGCGACAGCAGCCAAGCGCTGCCGCACGCGAGCGTCAGGCCGAGCGCGCCATGGCCGGTGTTCAGCCACAGCCCGCCGATGCGCGTCGGGCCGATCAGCGGGCGCGAACTCGGCGTCGACGGGCGCAGGCCGGCCCAGGGCTCGGGGTCGCCGGTCTGGAAGGCGCCGGGGAAGGTGTCGGTGGCAGCCTGCAGCATCGCCTGGATGCGGCGCGGATCGATGCGCAGATCGGCACCGCGCAGCTCGGCGAAGCCCGCGATGCGCACCCGCTCGCCCAGCCGCGCGTAGACCAGCTTGCGCGCCGCATCGGTCACGCTGACCTGCGGTGCCCGCGCGGCGTTCGCGACCTGCAGGCTGACGCTGTAGCCCTTGATCGGCTCGATCGGCAGCTGCACGCCGAGCGGCCGCAGCAGCGCGGCGGCGCCGGGGCCGGCCGAGACGACGAAGGCATCGGCCTCGATCTCGCGCTCGCGATCGGGTCGGCCGGCATCGACGCAGCGCAGCGCGTGCACGCGGCCATCGCGCTGCACGAAGCCCGCGACGCGCGTGTCCATGCGCCAGCGCGCACCGCTGGCCGTGGCCAGCGCCTGGCTCAGCTGCTGCGCATCGGTGACGGCCTCGTCGGGCGTCCAGATGCCGAAGGCGATCGGCGCGCGGTCGTGCGCGAGCGCGGGCTCCTGCCGCCGGCACGCCTCGGCGTCCAGCACGCGCTGCCGGCAGCCGAACCGGGCCTGCCAGGCGACCTGTCGCTGCGCCGCGTCGCGCTTGCCGGCATCGCGGTGGATCACCAGCTTGCCGGCGTGGCGCACCTGCACGCCGAGCGGCTGCTCAGCCGGCGCTTCGCGTTGCCAGCGCGCCAGCACGTCGCGGCTCAGGAACGACAGCCGCAGCAGCGCCTCGGTGGTCTGCTGCACGCGCGCCTGCGTGCAGGCGCGGATGAAGGCGGCCAGCCAGCACCAGTGCGACAGCTGCCAGCGCGGCTGCCACGACAGCGGGCTGTCGCGCGACAGCAGCCAGCCGGGCAACTGCCGCAGCGCGGCGGGTGTGGCGAGCGGCTCCACATAGCTGTAGCTGAGCTGCGCGCCGTTGGCGCGGCTGGCGCCCTGGCCGGGGCGGTCGGCGGCGTCGACCAAGGTCACCTGGAAGCCCTCGCGCGCGAGCGCCATCGCGGTCGCACTGCCGACCACGCCGGCGCCGATCACGCAGACGTGCTTCATGCCGCCAGCGCGCCGGTGGCTTCAGCTTCTCGCTGCGTGAGCGACCACGCGACGACGGCGCGCGCCAGCGCATCGGTCGCATCGATCACCGGCAGGCCGAGGCCCGCTTCGTCGAGCACCAGCGGCAGCTCGGTGCAGCCGAGCACCAGCGCGTCGGCGCCGCGCCGCCGCAGCGCCTGCGCGGCCTGCATCAATGCGTCGCGGCCGCGCGCCAGCTCGCCGGCCTTCACCGCGGCGATGCCCGGCATCACCAGCTCGACCATCTCGACCGCGGTCGGCAGCACCCACTGCACCGCACGCGGCTGGGGCCGGTTCAGGTACAGGCCGGAGGCGAGCGTCGCGTCGGTGGCGAGCAGCCCGAGGCGGGCGCCGGGCGCGCGGCGGGCGGCCTCGGCCAGCGCCGCATCGGCGAGGTGCAGCATCGGCAGGCCGAGCGCCGCCTGCAAGTCGTCGAACCACAGGTGCGCGGTGTTGCAGGGCAGCACCAGCAGCCCGACGCCGGCCGCCGCCAGCCGCTCGCCGCAGGCCAGCAGCGCAGGCAGCGGCGATTCGCCGTCGCCGCGAAAGGCTGCTGTGCGGTCGGGCACCTGCGGAATRCTGCTGACCATCATCGGCACATGGTCCTGGTCGCGGCGGRCCGGCGTCGCGGCCAGCACCTTGTGCAGGAAGTCGAGCGTCGCGAGCGGCCCCATGCCGCCCAGCACGCCGACCAGCCCCGCGCTGCGCGGCGTGCGCGCTGCGTCGTTCATGGCCGTGTTCAGGTGGCCGGCTTGTCGCTCAGCGCCTTCAGGTTGTCGCGCAGCTCCTGGCTCATCGGCGCCTGCAGGTTGATGCCCTTCGGCGGAATCGGCGACTGGAACCACTTCTTGTAGAGCGCCTCGAACTCGCCGCTCTGGATCAGCGCGGCGATCGTGTCGTCGACCAGCTTCTTGAAGGCCGGATCCTCGCGCCGCACCATGATGGCGTACGGCTCGACCTGGATCGCCTCGCCCACCACCGCCAGCTCGGCCGGGTTGGCGGCGCTCGCCTTCAGGCCGTACAGCAGGATGTCGTCCATGCCGAACGCGACCGCGCGGCCGGTCTGCACCATCAGCGCCGACTCGGCATGGTCCTTCGCGCCGAGCAGCTCGATGCCGAGCTTCTTCTCCTCGTTGAGATTGCGCAGGATCTTGTAGTTGGTGGTGCCGGTGGTCGACACGACGGGCTTGCCGGCCAGGTCGGCGAGCGACTTCACCGGCGTGCCGGCCTTCACGAGGAAGCGGGTGCCGGTGTAGAAGTAGTTGGTCGCGAAGGCGACCTGCTTGCCGCGCTCGCTGTTGTTGGTGGTGGAACCRCACTCGATGTCGATCGTGCCGTTCTGCAGCAGCGGGATGCGGTTGGCCGAGGTGACGGCCTGCAGCTGCACCTTCAGGTCGGCGCGRCCGGTGGATTTCTTCACCGCCTCGACCACCTTGTTGCAGATGTCGGCGCCGAAGCCGACCGGCTGCGCCTTGTCGTCGAGGTACGAGAACGGGATCGACGATTCGCGGTACGCGACGCCGATCACGCCGCTCTGCTTGACCTTCTCGAGCGTGGTCTCGGCCTGTGCGAGCAGCGGCAGGCCACATGACATCGACAGGGCCAGCAGCGAAAGTGCACGAACGGATTTCAGCGACATGGGGTCATCCTCGGACTGCGGTTGCGGTGCCGGGATGCTAGCCAGCTTCGTGCCCGGCCGGGCATCGGTTCTTGCCCTCAGCCCATCAGCCTGGCTTATGGATTCAACGCTCGACCTGCACGCCTTTCCAGAACGCGACCCGGCCCTTGATCTGCGCGGCGGCCTCGCTCGGTTGCGGGTAATACCAGACCGCATCCGGGTTCGCCTCGCCGTTCACCAGCAGGCTGTAGTAGTGCGCCTGCCCCTTCCACGGGCAGCTGGTGCGGTGGTTGCTGAAGCTGACGTATTCGCGCTTCAGGCTGCTCTCGGGGAAGTAGTGGTTACCCTCGACGACCACCGTGTCGTCGCTCTCGGCGATGGTCACGCCCTTCCAGACTGCCTTCATTGCGTTCCTTTCATGTCGCTGGTGTCGATCGATGGTAGCGGGGCCCGCCCGCACCCCCGTGATTGAAGGAAAAGCCCGCTGTTGCGCCAAGGCCGTTTGGGCTTATCGTGGGCACGGCCGCTCGATCGGCTCGCCCGGGGAGAACGAGACAGCCCCACACGAGGTCGTTGAACAACATGCTCACGGCGCAGGCCCGTTTTCGACGCCGCAGCCTGGCCTGGATCGGCTGGGTCCTGCCGGCGTTGGGATTGCTGGTGATCGTTTTCATGTGGGCCTACGTGCTGCACAGCCTGGAGGCCGAGCGCGACCGGGTGGTTGCCGATTCGTATGCCAGGGCGCGCAGCCTGAACCGGGCCTTCGAGGCCTACACCGAGCGTGCGCTGACCCATGTCGATCAGGTCAGCGCCTTCGTGGCCTACAACGTCGAGCAGCGCGGGCGCGATGTCGACCTGCCCGGCCTGCTGAGCCAGGGGCTGGCCCGCCAGCCCGGCCTGCTCGCGCTGTACCTGACGGACGCGCGCGGCGAGGTGATCGCGTCGACCGGCGACGGCGTCGGGGCGAGCCTGGCCGGGCGCGAGGATTTCCAGGTGCATGCCGAGGGCCGCGAACCCGGGCTGCACATCGGCAAGCCGCAGGGCGGCGGGACCGGCTCGCCCTGGACGATCCAGCTGAGCCGGCGCCTGCAGACCCGGCAGGGCGACTTTGCCGGCGTCGTCGTGGTGTCGGCCGATCCGTCGTACTTCACGCGCTTCTACGACGAGCAGCAGCACGGCCGGCTCGGCCTCATCACCTTTCTCGGGCTCGACCGGACGGTGCGTGCGCGTCGCTCCGGCGACCGGCTGTGGTACGGCGACGCGGCCGGCAGCAGCACGCTGCTGGCCGCGCTGCAACAGTCCCCCGAGGGAACGTACAGCGGAGCGAGCCGGCTCGACGGCGTGCCTCGCCTGCTGGCGTACAAGCGGCTGGCCGACCGGCCGTTCGTCGTGGTCACCGGGCTGGCGGTGTCCGAGGTGATGGCCGGGCATGAAGCGCGCCGCCGCGCGGAACTCGGCACCCTGGCGGCGGTGACGCTCGTGCTGCTGCTCGCGTTCGGCGGGCTGAGCGTGCTGGTGCAGCGGCTGCGGCGCAGCGAGGTGCAGCGCCACATCGCCGACCGGCGGCTGCGCGAGGTGACCGACAACCTGCCGGCGCTGGTCGCCTACATCGACACCGCGCAACGCTTTCAGTTCTGCAACGCGACCTTCCAGGCCTGGCTGCACCTCGACCCGGCGGCCCAGGTCGGCCGGCCGATGGCCGAGGTGCTCGGCCCGGCGCTGTACGAGGCGCGGCGCGCGGCGGTGGAGCAGGCACTGGCCGGCGAGCGCGTCGAGTTCGACGTCGAGACGCCGGTGAACGGCGAGATGCGCTGCCTGCACAACGTCTACATCCCCGACCGGGCCCGCGACGGGCGCGTGCGCGGGCTGTATGCGCTCAGCAGCGACGTGTCGGCGCAGAAGGCGGTGGAGCGGCAGCTGGCGGCGCTGGCCCGCGTCGACGCGCTGACCGGCCTGCCGAACCGCCACGCGCTGAACGAGCGGCTGCACGAGGCGCTGGCGCGTGCCGAGCGCAGCGGCGACCTGCTGGCGCTGATGTTCCTCGACGTCGACCGTTTCAAGGACATCAACGACCGGTTCGGCCACGGCACCGGCGACCGCGTGCTGAAGGAGTTCGCCGAGCGGCTGCGCGGCAGCGTGCGGGCGACCGACACCGTCGCGCGGCTGGCCGGCGACGAGTTCGTGATCGTGCTCGAGGGCCTGGGCACCGACGTGGAGCCGACCGCGGTGGCGCAGAAGATCGTCGCGCAGATGAACCGGCCGTTCGAGGTCGACGGCCAGGTGCTGATGGTGACGACGAGCATCGGCGTCGCATTCCACCGGCACGGCAACCTCGACCCGGCGGCGCTGCTGGCGCGCGCGGATAGCGCGCTCTATGCGGCGAAGATGGCGGGGCGCAACACGTTTCAGCTGTCCTTGCTGTAGCGCGCCGCGGCCTTCGCGAGCCGCGCCGCGATCGTCGCCGCGAGCGCCTTGTCGCCGGCCACGACGACGCTGTCGCCGTGGCGCAGGATGTCCATCGTCAGCTCGGTCGGGTCGCTGTACGGCACCTGCAGCTCGTAGCGGCCGTCGTCCAGCCAGCGCGCCCTCTGCTGCGGATGCCACTCCTCGTTGGCCACCCATTGCGCCGCATCGGGCTGGAACACCAGCGTCGCCCACTTCAGCGCGCTGCCGGTGCCGCTGTAGATGCCGTAGCCGGCGTCGAGCGCGGATTCGAGGTCCTTCACCGCGACGTGGCGGGCGCGGCTGTCGAGCGGGCGCGCCTCCTGCACCGCGTCGAGCGCGAAGCGGCGCAGGCCATCGCTCGCATGGCACCAGGCGTCGAGGTACCAGGTGTTGCGGTAGTTCACCAGCCGCTGCGGCGAGACCTCGCGCTCGCTGGTGCTGCGGTCGGTGCGCTTGAAGTAGCGCAGCCAGATGCGCTTGCGCTGCACCAGCGCGCTGCCCAGCAGCTCGAAATGGCGGCTCGGCGTGCGGCGGCGCGCGGTGGCGATCATCTTCACGCGCCGCATCAGCTCGCGCGCCTCGCTCTCGTCGGCGCCGAGCATGCCCTGCAGCTTGTCGACCATCGGCTGCAGGTGGCGCGACAGCACGCCGTCGTCGTCCAGCCCGGCCATCAGCTGGTGCATCGTCAGCAGCGCGTGGATCTCCTTCTCGCTGAACCAGACGCCCGGCAGCTCGTGGCGGGCGCCGGGCAGCGCATGGTCGTCGCCGTGCTCGAAGCGATAGCCGTTCTCGAAACGGTCGTAGACGATGGGCGCGCTGAGGCGGTCGCGCAGGTACTGCAGGTCGCGCTTCAGCGTGGCCGGGGAGATGTCCAGCTCGTCGCGCAGCGCGTCGAAGCTGACGCAGCCGCGGCTGCGCAGCAGCAGTTCGATCTTGTAGAAGCGTTCGGTCCGGTCCATGTCGGTCCAGGTTGCTATCAGGCGGGTAGCTCACCAGATGAGCCAGCCGCGCAAGCATACCTGGATGTCTTTTCGGTGCCACGTGCACCGGTGGCTCATCTGGTGAGCTACCCGGCCGAAATACTTCGCTCCATCGCTGCTTCATGCGGCGGACCACCACGGAGCCGAACGATGACCCCCACCTTGCCGATTCCTATGCCGCCCCCCGATCAGCCGACCCCCGCGCAGCCGACCCAGGTCCTGCCGAACAGCCTGACCGCGCACGAACACAT
>NZ_JBFUCB010000026.1:0-23281 GCF_056405435.1 Rhizobacter sp. P1_G5
GAGCAGGGCACGGTCGCGGTCTACCGCCGCGCCGACCAGCCCGCCGGGCTGCCGACCGTGCTGCTGGTGCACGGCTGGGCCGGCGACGCGCTGCAGATGCGGCCGCTCGGCGATGCGCTGGCGGCGGCCGGTTTCGCGCCGGTGCTGCTGGATTTCCCGGCGCACGGCCGCAGCGCCGCGTGGCGCTCGACGCTGCCGCAGTTCGTGCGCGCGCTGTGGGCGGCCTCGGCCCGGCTCGGCCCGCTGCATGCCGTGGTCGCACATTCGCTGGGTGCGCTGGCGGCCGGCCATGCCGCCGCCAGCGGCCTGCCGGTGAAGCGGCTGGCGCTGATCGCCCCGTCGCCGCCGCCCGGCCTCTTCCTGCACTGGTTCAGCGGCAGCTTCGGGCTGGGCGCCGGGCTGGCCGAGCGGATGGGCGCCGCGATCGAGCGCCGCGAGGGCGTGCCGCTGCAGCAGTTCGAGCCGGCGTGGCTGGGCGAGCGGCTGGCCCAGCCGACGCTGCTGCTGCACGACGAGGGCGACCGCGTCGCGCCGCTGGCCGGCAGCCGGGCGCTGCAGCAGGCCCTGCCCGATGCCCGGCTGGCCACGACGAGCGGCCTCGGCCACCGGCGGGTGCTGTCGGATGAGGAGGGCATCCGACTCGTCGTCGAGCACGTGCGTGCCAAATAGATGAGCGGCGCGGCACGGCCCCTGAGCGGTCGCGGCCGGCCCATGTAACCGTGCTTGAAAGGCGGGTTTGAAATAAGTGCGGCGGATCGACGAATCCGGTCAAGTCTGTAACCGAGACCTTACCGTCTGGCCACAATTCGGCCGGCACGGACTTCGTCACGCGGCATTTTTGGTCCGAAGCGGGGTCGCAAGACCCGAAAGCAGGCTGGCATGGAAGCTGCGCATCAGTGCGCACAGACTGCCAGTCCGGTGACTCTCCCGCCCCACGCCGGCAGCAGCTCCAACACAAGGACGTCGTTGCCATGTCGCTGTTTCATCGTCGTACGCCTTCTTCCCGCCGGGCCCGCCCGGCCACCCCGAGCTGCCGTGGCGGCGCCTCTTCGCTGCTGCGCCTGGCCCAGCCCGCGACCGGGCAGGGCGGTGGCAACGTCAGGCACTGGCTGGCGCGTGCCGCCAACGTGCTGTCGCCGGCGGCGGCCGAGATGGTCACCGTGCGCCCGAGCGAATTCGCCCCCAGCCAATGGCTGGTCGGCCACTGAAGGGGCCCGCGATGGCACCCCGCACCGAACACATGATCGTCCGCCCGAGCACCCAGCCGAGCGTGACGCGCATCACGCCGCAGGCCGGCAACGCCACCGACCGGTCGTTCAAGGTCCTGCAATCGAGCCGCGCTCCGGCGCAGCTGTCGTTGTTCCCGCCGCCCGGCAGCGTCCGCGGCGCGCGTTGATTTCCAGACGTATGTGACGTCCAAGGGGGAACGGGCAAGCCGGGGTGGATGAGAGCGAGCCCCCGGCACCTGTCCCGTTTCCCCTCTTTTTTTCACATCCGTCGAATTCAGTTCCCACTGTTACCCGGGCGCGCCGACCATCGGTGCCGGCCCGGGTGACTCGTTTCTGCCGCGCTCCTACACTGCGTCGCGCACCGCCCCGGGTGCGCATCGCAGAAGAACACAGGAGCACGACATGTCCCTCCCCACCTGGCGCGTCCGCAGCGCCCAACCCGGCGTGGTCGTCGCGCCCGACGAGCGCCTGCCGTGGCCGCAGACCTTCGCGATGGGCGTGCAGCACGTGATCGCGATGTTCGGCGCCACCGTGCTGGCGCCGCTGCTGATGGGGTTCGACCCGAACGTCGCGATCCTGATGAGCGGCATCGGCACGCTGATCTTCTTCGTGGTGGTCGGCGGCAAGGTGCCGAGCTACCTGGGCTCGAGCTTCGCGTTCATCGGCGTCGTCATCGCCGCCAGCGGCTATGCCGGCCACGGCCCGAACGCCAACCTGGGCGCCGCGCTCGGCGGCATCGTCGCCTGCGGCGCGGTCGTGCTGCTGATCGGGCTGGCCGTCACGGCCGCCGGCACCGCGTGGATCGAGTCGCTGATGCCGCCGGTCGTCACCGGCGCGGTCGTCGCGGTGATCGGCCTGAACCTGGCGGGCGTGCCGATCAAGAACATGGCGCCGACGCCGTTCGACGCCTGGATGCAGGCCGTCACGTTCCTGAGCGTCGGGCTGGTCGCGGTGTACACGCGCGGCATGACGCAGCGGCTGCTGATCCTGGTCGGCCTGCTGGCCGCGAGCGTCGTCTACGCGGTGCTCGCCAACGGCTTCGGCCTGGGCAAGCCGCTCGACCTGTCCGGCGTCGCCGCGGCCGCGTGGTTCGGCCTGCCGGGCTTCGCGACGCCGGTGTTCCAGGCCGATGCGATGCTGCTGATCGCGCCGGTCGCGGTGATCCTCGCGGCCGAGAACCTCGGCCACCTGAAGGCGGTCGGCGCGATGACCGGCAAGCCGCTCGACGCGCTGATGGGCCGCGCCTTCATCGGCGACGGGCTGGCCACGATGGTCAGCGGCGCGAGCGGCGGCACCGGCGTGACGACCTATGCCGAGAACATCGGCGTGATGGCCGCGACCAGGATCTACTCGACCGCGATGTTCGTGGTGGCTGCGCTGATCGCGATCGTGCTCGGCTTCAGTCCCAAGTTCGGYGCGCTGATCCAGGCCATYCCGCTGSCGGTGATGGGCGGCGTSAGCATCGTCGTGTTCGGSCTSATCGCSGTGGCCGGCGCCAAGATCTGGGTCGACAACCGGGTCGACTTCGGCGACAACACGAACCTGATCGTCGCCGCGGTCACGCTGATCCTCGGCACCGGCGACTACACGCTGAAGTTCGGCGGCCTGACGCTCGGCGGCATCGGCACCGCGACCTTCGGTGCCATCCTGCTGCACGCGCTGCTGCGGCGCCGTCCCGGGCGCTGAGCAGTCCGCTGGAACCTCAGGTCCGCCCTTTGCTGGTCGATATCCACCGATGGTCCCGATCCTGCGTGCCCCTGGGGCTTTCCTCCTGCGCCTGAGCTGCGTGCTGATCGCCGCGCTCGCGTGCGGCAGCGTGCGCGCCGCGCCGGCCCCTCCGTCGGCACCGGCCTCCGCCTCGGCCGTGCAGGTGGCATCCGACAGCGCGTTCGCCGAGTTCGAATCGACCGGCCGCGCCCATCCATCCGACACGGCCGCGCTGCTGCGCACGCGCGTCGCCGCGCTCGCGATCGGCAGCGGCGAGTGGGTCGACGCGCTCACGCTGCAGGGCCTGATGCACACCGAGGCCTCGGAATTCGACGCGGCCACCGACTGCGCCCGCCGGCTGCGGCAGCAGGCGACGCCCGCCACCGACGCGGCGGCGCGGCTGATCCAGGCCAGCATGGCGCTGAAGAGCGGCGACGCGCGCGAGGCCGACCAGCTGCTGAATGCCGCCGCAGCCGAACTGCCCGCGTCGACGCCGGCCGCGAGCCGCCTGCGTTTCCTGGCCGCGCATTCGAAGGCCAAGCAGCGCGCCGGCAAGCTCGACGACGCGGTGCGGCTGCATCTTCAGGAGATCGACCTTGCGGACCAGCTCGGCGTCGCCTGGCGCCGCGCCGAGGCCCGCTCGCGCGCCGCCTACTCGCTCTACAAAGCGCAGCAGCCCGAGCGCGCGCGCAGCACCAATGCCGAGGCGCTGGCGATCGCGACCGCGGCCGACGACAAGATCTCGCTGGCCCGCGTGCACAACATCCAGGGCATCCTGCTCGACGGGCCGACCGAGGTCGCCGCGGAGCTGCATTCGATGCAGTCCGCGATCAACTATGCGCACGAGGCCGGCGCCAAGCTCGACGAGGCGCTGCTGCTGGCCAACATGTCGGACTTCTTCCTGCAGCGCGGCGACTACCGCACCGCGCTGCGCCGCGCGCAGGAGGCGCTGCCGCTGACGCGCGAGGTGCGCGACACCAGCAGCGAGATCATCGCGCTGTGGAACATGGGCCTGGCCCACATCGGCCTGGGCGACGTGGCCGACGGCAAGCGGCACGTCGAACTCGCGCTGTCGATGGCCGAGCGCCGCGGCGATGCGCCGCTGGTGTCCGACGTGCTGCTGGAGTTCGGCACCGCGCTCGAGAAGGCCGGCGCCGCCACCGCCGCGGTGCAGGCGCTGCACCGCCACCGTGCGATCGCCGACAAGCTGGTGCAACGCGACCAGCAGAAGGCCATCCTCGAACTGCAGGAGCAGTTCGACAGCGACCGCCGCGGCCGCGCGCTCGCGCTGCTGAACAGCGACAACGCGATCAAGAGCACGCAGCTGCAGCGCCGCGACCTGCAGCAGCGCCTGTGGTGGCTGCTCGCGGCGACCTTCGTGCTGTCGTTCGCGGTGGTGCTGCTGATGATGCGCCGCGTGCGCCGCACCAACCAGGCGCTCGCGCACAGCAATGCGCAGCTGAAGGTGCAGAGCGAACGCGACCCGCTGACCGGCCTCGCGAACCGGCGCTACTTCCAGGCGGCGATGAAGCAGATGTCGGTCGACGGCCAGCTGGCCGGCACCGTGTTCCTGCTCGACATCGATCACTTCAAGCGCATCAACGACGAGCACGGCCATGCGGCCGGCGACGCGGTGCTGGTCGCGATGGCGCAGCGCCTGGCCGATGCCTTGCGCGAGCCCGACCTGGTCGTGCGCTGGGGCGGCGAGGAATTCCTGGTGGTCGTGCAGTCGYTGTCGCGCGAGCAGGTGGATGCGCTGGCGCAGCGGCTGCTCGATGCGGTGGGGCAGGTGCCGGTGCGCTGGCAGGGCCGCGAGATCGCGGTGACCGGCTCGATCGGCTACGCGAGCTTCCCGATCGAGCCGACCGGCCTGGCGGTCGCGTGGGAGCCGGCGATCAACCTGGTCGACACCGCCTTGTACCTGGCGAAGGCGCACGGGCGCAACCGGGCCTACGGCGTCGGGTTGCTGCATGCGCAGACGGTGCAGGGGCTGCAGGCGATCACCGCCGCGCTGGAATCCGCCTGGCGCGACGGGCAGGTCACGCTGACGCTGCTGCGCGGGCCGCTGCTCGAGGGCCGCGCATGACGGTCGGGCGCGGGTTCCGCTGCGGGTTCCGGTGCGCGGGTGTCGCGTGGCTGCTGTTCGCTGCCGGCGCGGCGGCGGCCGGCGTGATCGAGCAATCGGACCAGCTGGTGCGCCAGGGCTACGACCGCCCGGAGCCGGCGCTGAAGGCGCTGCTGCAGCTGCAGCACGAGCAGGAGGCGATCTCGCCGCGGCCGGCGCAGACGATCCGCCGCCTGCAGCTCGCGCGCGCGATCGTGCTGGCGCAGAACGGCCGCATCGGCGAAGCCGGCATGCTGGCCGAGGAGATCCGCACCAGCATGGCGGGCACCGAGGCGGACGAGRCTGACAGCACTGCGCGCGCCAACCTGGTCCGTGCGCTGGTGGCCGAGAACAACGGCCAGCTCGACGTGGCGGCCGCGCTGGCGCAGGCGGCGGTGCCGTCGCTGCAGCAGGGCTGCCCGGGGCCCGATGGTGCGCCGGCGGCCACCGCGCCCGGCTGCGACTACCGCGCCGCGTGGCGCGCGCTGCAGGTGCTGGAGCGCCATGCGCAGAGCCGCGCGCTGTGGGCCGAGGGCGCGCGCCACCTGCGCACCGCCGCGCAGCTGGCCGAGGCGCAGCACGACGGCTACCGCCAGGCGCTGGTGCTGGGGCTGCTCGCGCTCGACATCGCGCGCCAGGGCGACATGCCCKGCGCGGTGCGCACGCTGCAGCAGGCGCAGCGCGTGGCGGCGCCGCTCGACGACCCCGACGTCGATGTGCGGCTGCGGCTGCACGAGGCGCGCCTGGCCGACCTGCGCGGCGAGCACCAGCAGTCGCTGCGGCTGGCCGAGGAGGCGTTGCCGATCGCCGCGCGGGCCGATTCGCCGCGGCTGGAGTCGCTGGTCAACGCGAACCTCAGCGACCTGTATGCGCGCCAGGACCGCCCGGCCGATGCGCTGCGTGCGGCCGAGGCCGCGCTGCCGGTGGTGCGCCGCCATGGCGATCTGCGTGCCGAGCGGGTGCTGATCAACAACGCCGGGCTCGCGAAGATCGGCCTCGGCCGCCTCAACGAAGGCCGGCTCGACCTCGCCCGGCTGGTGGAGCTGTGGCAGCGCAACGGCGCGCCGGGCAGCGAGGCGCAGTCGCTGCGCGAGTTCGGCGAGGCGCTGGCGGCGGCCGGCGATGCGCGCGGCGCGCTGGAGCTGTTCCACCGCGAGCGCAAGCTGAGTGCCGAGGTGATGAAGGCCAACCGCGCCGCGGCGCTGAAGGATGTGCAGCAGCGCTACGACACCGAGAGCAAGCAGCGCGAGATCGAACTGGTGAGTCGCGACAACGCGCTGAAGACCGCGGCGCTCGCGAACCGGGAGCTGCAGCAGCGGGTGTGGGCGCTGATGGCGGCGGTGCTGGCGCTGTCGGTAGGTGTCGCCGCGCTGCTGTACCTGCGGGTGCGCGAGATCAACCGCCGGCTGCAGGCGAGCCATGCCAACCTGCGGCTGCAGAGCGAACGCGACCCGCTGACGGGCCTGGCCAACCGCCGCCAGTTCCAGGCCGCGATGGCGCGCAACGGCACGCAGGGCATCGAAGGCGCGCTGCTGCTGGTCGACATCGATCACTTCAAGCATGTGAACGACGGCCACGGGCATTCGGTGGGCGACGCCGTGCTGGTGGAGGTGGGGCGGCGGCTGGCCGGCTGCGTGCGCGAGCGCGACCTGGTGGTGCGCTGGGGCGGCGAGGAGTTCCTGATCCTCGCGCCCGAGGTCAGTGCCGAGCAGGCCGAGCAGCTCGCGGCGCGCGTGCTGGAGCAGATCGGGCGCGAGCCGATCGCCAGCGGCACGGACGGCGGCCCCGACGACGTGCTGCGCGTCACCGCATCGATCGGCTACGTGCGCTTTCCGCTGCCGCCCGACGAGCTGCCGGTGCCGTGGGAACAGGCGGTCAACCTGGCCGACATGGCGCTCTACACCGCGAAGGGCCAGGGCCGCAACCGCGCGATCGGCGTGGTGGGCGCGCAGCTGCGCTCGCCGGACGAGCTGAAGGCGATCGAGAACGACTTCGACAGCGCCTGGCGCGACGGCAGGGTGCGGCTGCATGAGCAGGCGGGGCCTCAGCCGGATCTGTTCTCGTAGTTTTTGCATTGGCGCGGCAAAGGCATGTGGGGGAGGCTGTGGCTCGCCGRCCGGTGCGGTCATTGCCCTGGGGGCAATGACTCCCCGCCGCTGACTGGTTTCATGGCCCGTCGTCGAAACTCCCTCCACTCACTTCGTTCGTTGTGGTCAAACAGTCGACGACAGTCAGTGCACGAAGCGTGCTGCGCACGCGGGCCATGAAACCAGCCAGCTCCGGCGCCCCGTCCCTATTGGCGCTCCACAGCCTCCCCCACATGCCTTTGTGGCAGCACCGTCCCCCTTCGGGAGGTGACAAGCGAACAAATGAAGGTTGAGTCCGGGTTGTCACCCGGGCAACGAGTGCCGCTTGAAAAGTGCCGCCAGACGCAGCGGGTGAGGGTGTCGGCATGGAGGGACGATTGATCGCAGATGCGGAACCGGGCCCGGGCGACAGCCCGGGCATCAAACCCCATTTGTTCGCTTGTCACAGCCGAAGGAGCAGGGCGGTGGCACAAAGGCGCGTGGGGGAGACCGTGGAGCGCCAATCAGGACGGGTCGCCGGAGCTGGCTGGTTTTGCGGCCCGCGTGCGCAGCACGCTTCGTGAACTGACTGTCGCCCACTGTTTGACCACAACGAACGAAGTGAGTGGCGGGAGTTTGGGCGACGGGCCGCAAAACCAGTCAGCGGAGGGAAGTCATCGCCCCCTGGGGCGATGACCGAACCGGCCGGCGCGCCACGGTCTCCCCCACGCGCCTTTGCGCAAACATCAATGCGCAAACCTTATGGCGCCCGCCCCGCTTGCTGCTCGTCCAGGCAGCGCAGCAGCTGCGCCACGTTCACCGGCTTGGTCAGGTAGGCCGCGAAGCCCGCCGCGCGCGCCACCTGCGACTGCTCCGGCGTCGCGTCGGCCGACAGCGCGATGCGCGGGCAGCCGAGCGCCGCCTCCAGCGCGCGCGACACCTCGACGCCACTCATGTCGCCCAGGTGCATGTCGAGCAGCAGCAGGTCGGGGCGCTGCTGCAGCGCCATCTCGACCGCCTGGCGCCCGTTGGCCGCCACCAGCAGCCGCCAGTCGGGCCGCATCTTCATCACCTGGCGCACCAGCTCGACGTTCATCGGGTTGTCCTCGGCGTACAGCACCGTCCAGGGCGCCGCCGGAATGTCGACGGACACCTCGGTGGGCGCGAAGCCCGGGTCCGACGCCGCCATCGGCACCCACGGCAGGCTCGCGGTGAAGACGCTGCCGACGCCCGGCTCGCTCTCGACCGACAGCCGGCCGTTCATCAGCTGTACCAGGCGCTGCGTGATCACCAGGCCGATGCCGGTGCCTTCGACACCGCTGCGCTCGGCGCCGAGCCGGTTGAACGGCTCGAACAGGTGCGCGATCTGCGCCGCCGTCAGCCCCTCGCCGGTGTCGCGCACCTGCAGGTGCACCAACCCCACGCCCGCGTCGACCGGCCAGCTCAGCAGCACCTGGCCGCCGCGGCGGTTGTACTTGATCGCATTGCTCAGCAGGTTCACCAGCACCTGGCGCAGCCGCAGGTGGTCGGCCTGCACGCAGATGCGCGGGTCGGCCGCCTGCGGCGATGCACGCTCGATCAGCAGCTGCACGCCGGCCTCGGCCGCAGCCGGCGCGACCATCGCGAGCGCCTCGTCAACGACGCGCCGCAGCGCGACGCTGCCCGACACCAGCGCGACGCCACCGCTCTCGATGCGCGACAGGTCGAGCACATCGTTGATCATCGCGAGCAGGTGGGTGCCGGCCTGCGTGATGTGCTGCACCCGCATCTGCTGCGCCGCGTTCAGCGGCTGCTGGCTGTCCAGCTCCAGCAGCTGCGCGAAGCCGAGCACCGCGTTCAGCGGCGTGCGCAGCTCGTGGCTCATGCGCGACAGGAACTCGGTCTTCGCGGCGTTCGCGCGCTGCGCCGATTCGGCCGCGAGCACCGCCTCCTCGATGCGCTTGCGCTCGGTGATGTCGATCATCAGCCCGCGCAGCAGCCGCTGGCCGCCCTCGGGGCGGAACACCGTGACCCAGCTGCTCATCCAGCGCACGCTGCGGTCGGCCGCGTAGAAGCGGTACTCGATCGCGCTGACCGAGCCGGTGAGCTGCGAATCGGCGACCTCGCGCAGCGCGCGCTCGCGATCGTCAGGGTGCACGTGCAGGATCCAGAAGCGCGGCTGCATCCAGTCGGCCTGCGGGTAGCCGAGCAGCTGCTTGGCCTTGTCGCTGACGAAGGTGAAGTTCTCGGTGCGCGGGTCGCCCTCCCAGAAGATGCCGTCGACCGAGTTCAGCAGGTCGACGAAGCGCTGGCGGCTCGCCCGCAGCTCGGACTCGGCCTGCTTGCGCTCGGTGATGTCCTGCACCACCGCGATCAGGTAGTCGGGATGGCCGTCGGGCTTGCGCACCAGCGTGACGTTGATGGTGGCCCAGACGATGCGGCCGTCGGCATGCAGGTAGCGCTTGTCGGCGCGGTAGCGCGGGATCTCGCCGGCCAGCAGCTGGCGCCGCCGGCGCCGCTCGCCCGCCAGGTCGTCGGGGTGGGTCACGTCCTCGGTGCTGAGCGCGAGCAGCTCGGCGCGGCTGCGCCCGAGCATGTCGCACAGCTGCTGGTTCAGGAACAGCGGGAAGCCGTCGAGCCCGATCTGCACGATGCCGGAGCCGGCCATCTCGAGCACCGCGCGCAGCTGGGTCTCGCTCGCGCGCAGCGCATTCTCGGCCTCGCGCCGCTCGCGGTCGTTGCGGACCGCGCCGAGGATCGCACCGACGCTGGTGAAGAGCGGTTGCAGCCGGTCGACCAGGGCCTGGTCGAAGCCGCCCGGCCGGTTCGCGAGGCCGACCATGCCGAGCATCTCGCCGCCGTGGAACAGCGGCACGCCGAGGAACGAGCGCATCGCCGGATGGCCGGGCGGCAGGCCGCCGCGCCGCGGGTCGACCTCGGGGTCGTTGCTGATGACCGGCGCACCGCTCAGCACGGCGGCGCCGAACAGCGTGCGCATGTTGTGGAACTCGATCGTGTGCTCCGGGCCGCCGTGCATGTGGCGCTCGTACAGCGCGCGCGTCGCGTCGTCCCACGAGATGTCGGTCAGCACGTAGAAGCGCAGGTAGGGCGCGCCGTCGCCGTCGTGCAGCACCTCGGCGATGAAGCCGTACTCGCAGGCGGTGCTCTCGAGCAGGTCGGTCAGCAGCGGCGCCAGCATCTCGCGCGGCGGCGCGGCGCGGATGTAGCGGGACTGGACCCGGGCGATGATCGCGCCGAGGTCGTCGGCAGGCGGGAACGGTGGGGGCACGGTCGTCGGGTTCCGGTGGGCACGAGAGCGTGCTGCAGGCAGGTGGATCGTGGCACAGCGCCCGGGTGGTGAGAAGTAGGGCGAGCGCGGGTACGGGGCGGCGTTGCGCTGCCGCACACTGGGCCCATCCCTCGAGAAGACCGGAGTTCCCATGACCTGTCCGACACGCCGCCAGGTGCTCGCCACCGCAGCGGCGGCCGCCACCGCAGTCCTTGCCTCCCCCCTGCGCGCCCAGGGCGCCTGGCCCACCAAGCCGGTGCGCATCGTCGTGCCGTTCGCGCCGGGCGGCACCACCGACATCCTGGCGCGTGCGCTCGCGCCCGAGCTGAGCCGGGCGTTCGGCCAGCAGTTCATCGTCGACAACAAGCCGGGGGCCGGCGGCAACGTCGGCGCCGAGCAGGTGGCGAAGTCGCCGCCGGACGGCTACACGCTGCTGATGGGCACGGTCGGCACGCACGGCATCAACCAGTCGCTGTACCCGAAGCTGCCGTTCGACCCGATCAAGGATTTCGCACCGGTCACGCTGGTGGCCGGCGTGCCGAACGTGCTGGTGGTGAATCCGGCCAAGGCCGAGGCCGCGGGGATCAACAGCGTGGCCGACCTGATCCGCTATGCGAAGGCCCACCCGGGCAAGCTGAACATGGCGTCCAGCGGCAACGGCACCTCGATCCACCTGAGCGGCGAGCTGTTCAAGAGCATGACCGGCACCTTCATGCTGCACTTCCCGTACCGCGGCTCGGGGCCGGCGCTGCTCGACCTGATCGGCGGCACGATGGACCTGATGTTCGACAACCTGCCGTCGGCGATGCCGCAGATCAAGGCCGGCAAGCTGAAGGCGCTGGCCGTCACCAGCGCGCAGCGCAGCGCCGCCTTGCCCGACGTGCCGACGGTCGCCGAGGCCGGGCCGGTGAAAGGCTTCGATGCGAGCTCGTGGTTCGGGCTGCTGGCGCCGGCCGGCACGCCGGCGGAGATCGTCAACCGGGTGCAGCAGGAAAGTGCCAAGGCGCTCGGCACGCCGGCGCTGAAGGAGCGGCTGCTGGCGCAGGGCGCGATCCCGAGCGGCATGCCGCCGGCGGAGTTCGCGGCCTACATCGCGGCCGAGACGAAGAAGTGGGCGCAGGTGGTGAAGGTGTCGGGCGCGAAAGTCGACTGAGGTCGGGGGTGGGGTTTAATGCGCGGCCATGGCCGCCTCGCTGACCGATCTGCTGCACCGCTTCTTTCGCTACGGCCTGGTGGGCGTGCTCGCGACCGCGGCGCACTATGCGCTGCTGGCTGCGCTGGTCGAGGGCGTGCAGGTGCCGGCCTGGATCGCCTCGGGCCTCGGCGCGGCGCTCGGCGCGCAGGTCGCGTTCTTCGGCAACCGGCGCTTCACCTTCGACCACCGCGGGCCGCTCGGCCCGGCCTGGCTCAAGTTCCAGGGCACGGCCCTGATCGGTGCATTGGTCGGCATGGCGATCGTCGCGGGCGGCGTCGCGCTCGGCTGGCACTACCTGCTGGCGCAGGTCGTCGCGACCCTGACCGGCCTGGTGCTGACCTTCCTGATCAACCGGCGCTGGACGTTTTCGTAGCACCGCGCTGCCACACCCGCCCGAGCTTGACGTTCGCCGCCGCCAGGTCGTCGGCGAACGCCCCGCTTTCCAGGTAGGCCAGCTCGCGCTGCCGCGCCGCGGCGATCGCATCGCCGGCCGACTGCGCATCGATCTCGCCCGGGTGGCAGAACACCAGCCCGCCCGACGCAGGCAACGCGCGCAGCCAGCGCTGCATCCACCCGCGGTAATCGGTGTCGACGAAGTCGTAGACGCCGAGCAGCGCCGGGTTGTGCAGCCAGCCGCGGCGCAGCAGCTCGCGGTGCAGCCAGCGCCCGCCGGTACCGGCGATCAGCTGGCGCTTCAGGCCGAAGCCCGGCCCGGGCAGCACGCCGGTGTCGCGCACCGCCGGTGCCGGCAGCAGCTGCCCGATGCCGTGCAGCAGCACCTCTCGCACCTGCGGCAGATGGTGCACATGCTGGTGGCCGTCGATGGTCTGCGGCACGCGGCCGGTCGCTTCGGTGAACGCGGCCAGTTGCGCCTGCCATTCGGCCCGCAGCGCGTCGACCGGCAGCCGGCGCAGGTGGGCCTGTGCGATCAGCGTCGGCAGCGGCGGCAGCACCGGCCACACGCGCGCCAGCTCGGCGCTCAGCGGCAGCCCCTCGGTCAGGTTGAAGTGCAGGCCGCACTCGACGCTGTCGGGCAGGTCGGCCAGCAACGGCGCGCTGGCCCGCCACGCATCGCCGGTCGTGATGCACGACACCACGGTCAGGCGCTGCGCATGCGCCAGCCGCGCGATGCCGCGCGAGACCGACGGCCACAGCCCGAAGTCATCGGCACACAGGCCGAGGGTGCGCGGCGCGCCCGTCATCGGGATTCCGGCTCCGCCAGGCCCTGGCCGGCCTCGCTCGCCACCAGGTAGATCGGGCGGCGCTTGACCTCGTCGAAGATGCGGCCGACGTATTCGCCGAGGATGCCGATCGACAGCAGCTGCACGCCGCTGAAGAACATCAGGCTGCACACCAGCGTGGCCCAGCCCGGCACATCATGGCCATAGATGAAGTGCTGCGCGATCACGAGCAGCCCGAAGCCCATGCCGCCGAACGCGATCAGCGCGCCGAGCGCGCTCCACAGCCGCAGCGGCACGTTCGAGAACGCGGTGACGCCGGTCAGCGCGAGCCGCACCAGGCTGCGCATCGAGAAGCTGCTGGTGCCGGCATGCCGCTCGGCCGGCGTGTAGTCGATGATCTCGGTGCGGAAGCCGACCCACGCGTACAGCCCCTTCATGAAGCGGTTGCGCTCGGGCAGCGCCTTCAGCGCATCGACCACGCGMCGGTCCATCAGCCGGAAATCGCCGGCATCGACCGGGATGTGCACCGAGTGCTTGGTGTTGACGAGCCGGTAGAAGGCCCAGGTGCCCAGCCGCTTGGCCCAGGTCTCGTCGGCGCGCGAGGCGCGCGCGGCGCACACCATGTCGGCCCCGCCGACCCAGGCCTGCACCATGCGGTCGATCAGGTCGACCGGGTGCTGCAGGTCGGAATCCATCAGCACGACGACCTCGCCGCGCGCCAGGTCGATGCCGGCGGTCAGCGCCTGCTCCTTGCCGAAGTTGCGCGACAGCCGCACGTAGCGCACGCCGGGCGTCGTGAGGAAGGGCGCGACCGCGAGCGCGGTGCCGTCGGTGCTGCCGTCGTCGACGATGACGACCTCCCAGCGGTCGGTCAGCCCGGCCAGGTGCGCGCTCAGTTGCGGCAGCAGCACCGGCAGGTTGGCGGCCTCGTTGTAGGCCGGCATCACGCAGCTGATGGCGGGGCGGGTGGGTCGGGTGGCGACGGGGTTGGCAACTGTGGAGCGCATGGACGGGGCTGTTCACCTGGAGCAGCCCGCGACTTTACGCCGGGAAGCTCAGCGTTGGCCCTGCTTGATGCGCGCGATCCGCGCGCCCATCTCCTCCAGCTGTGCGAGCGCATGGCGGGCGTCGTCGTCGAGCTCACCGGCCGGCAGCCGCTTCGCGAGGCCCAGCACCAGGTCGCTGAGCACGCCGATCTGCCTGCCGTACGACGCCACCTCGCGCAGCACGCGCAGCTCGGTCTCGTCGTTGCCGGCACGGGCCAGCAGCGAGGGGTGGATGTCCTGCACGACCGAGCCGCTGAACGGCCAGTTGAACTGCGGGTTGAAGTTGAGCCACCACATGGTCGTCGCCTCCCTGGCCGCGGTCGCAGCCTTGCCCGGCAAGTGTTGGGCTGGTATCCGCCGAAGGCAATCAGCTGCCTTGGGGATTGCACTCGACGGACAATCGCCACATGCGTTTCACCCCCTGGCGCCTGGATTGGCGCGCCTACCGTCGCGAGGCCCTGCGCGACGACCTGGTCGCCGCCTTCGTCATCAGCGTGCTGCTGATCCCCCAAAGCCTGGCCTATGCGCTGCTCGCCGGGCTGCCGGCGCAGGTCGGCCTGTATGCGAGCCTGCTGCCACTGGTGGCGTACGCGGCGCTCGGCTCCAGCCCGGTGCTGGGCGTCGGGCCGGCCGCGGTGCTCGCGCTGATGATCGCGCAGGCGATCGGCCAGGCGCCGGCCGGCGTCGAGGCGCCGGCGGTCGCGCTGGTGCTGGCGGCCGAGGTCGGGCTGCTGCTGCTGGCGGCGGCCTGGCTGCGGCTCGATGCGCTGGCCGCGCTGCTCAGCGTGCCGGTGCTGCACGGCTTCGAGACCGGCGCGACGCTGTCGATCGCGCTCAGCCAGCTGCCGGTGCTGCTCGGCGCGTCGGCACGCGGTGCCGATGCGGTGCAGGTGCTGCACAGCTGGTGGCAGGCGGTGCGGCCGTGGGCGCCGATGACGGCCGCGTACGGCCTGGGTGCTGTCGCGCTGCTGTGGTTCACGCGCCGCCATGCGCAACCATGGCTCGCCAAGCGCTTCGGCCGGCCGCACGCGGTGCTGGTCGGCCGGCTGGTGCCGCTGGCGGTGCTGGTCGGCGCGATGGCGACCGCGATGCTGACCGGCGCCGACCGGCACGGCGTGACGCTGGTCGGCGCGCTGCCGGCGCTGTCGCCGAACTTCGCGCTGCCGCTGCTCGACGCCACGCTGTGGTGGGCACTGCTGCCGCAGGCGCTGCTGATCGCGCTGGTCACCTACGTCAGCAGCCTGGTCGTCGCCGAATCGCTGGCGCGCCGGCTCGGCCAGCGGGTGGATCCGCGGCGCGAGCTGGCGGGCCTGGGCGCGGCCAACATGGCGGCGGCGCTGACGGGGGGCATGCCGGTCAGCGCGAGCTTCTCGCGCAGCATCGTCAGCCTGGAAGCGGGCAGCCGCACGCGCATGGCCGGCGTGTTCACCGCGATCCTGATGGTGCTGGCGATGCTGCTGCTGGCGCAGCCGCTCGCCTGGCTGCCGACGCCGGTGCTGGCCGCGACCATCCTGGTGGCGGTGCTGTCGGGCCTGGCGCTCGGGCCGTTCCGCGAGGCCTGGCACTACGCGCGCAGCGAGTGGGTGGTGATGGTCGCGGTGGCCGCGCTGATGCTGCTGTTCGGCGCCGGCTGGTCGCTCGGCCTGGGCGTGGCGGCATCGATCGCGCTGCTGCTGCAGCGCACCGCGCGGCCGCACGTGGCGCTGATCGGCCGCGTGCCGGGCACCGAGCACTACCGCAACATCGACCGCTACCAGGTGGAGCTGACGCCGGGCGTGCTCGCGTTGCGCATCGACGAGAGCCTGCTGTTCACCAACGCCCGCCAGCTGGAGGACGTGGTCGCGCAGCACCTGGCGACCCACCCGGACACGCGCCGCGTGCTGCTGCAGATGGCGCCGGTGAACCGCATCGACCTGAGCGGCCTGGAGGCGCTGCGCGCACTGCAGGACATGCTGGCCGCGCGCGGCATGCGGCTGGACCTGTCGGAGGTGAAGGGGCCGGTGATGGACGGGCTGCGGGCGGGTGGCTGGCAGCAGTGGTTCAAGGGGGAGTTGTTCCTGAGCGTGCACCAGGGGGTGACATGGAGCCCCTCGCCCGATGGGTACACCGGGCTGTCCCCCGAGGGAACGCGGGCCGGCTTGGGGCGGGCCGGCGCTCGGCCCGCCTGACGGCAGACCTGGCCCTACGGATCCAGCACCACCACCCGCTGCTCGCGCCGCAGCAGCGAGAACTGCACCAGGTCCTGCGCCTGCCCGCCCCACCAGCCGGCCTCGCGCAGCAGGCCTTCGCGCACGAAGCCGAGCCGCTCCACCAGCTTCAGCGACGCGATGTTGTCCGGATGCACCTGCGCCTCGACCCGGTTGAGCTGCATCTGCGCGAAGCCGAAACCCAGCACCGCGAGCAGCGTCTCGCGCATGTAGCCCTGGCCCCAGGCCTCGCGCGCCAGTTCGTAGCCGACCATGCAGGCGCGCCACTGGCGGTTCCAACGGAACAGCCCGCAGGTGCCGATCAGCCGGCCGTCGTCACGCCGCTCGATCCCCCAGCGGATGCCGGGGTTGGCCAGCGTGCGCGCCGTCGCCCAGCCCTCGATCACCTTCTGCGCCGCCTGCTCGTCGGGCAGCGGCTCGGTGCCGAACCAGCGCATCGCATCGGCATCCGAATGGATCGCGAACAGCACCGGCGCATCGGCCAGCGAGGTCTCGCGCAGCAGCAGCCGCTGCGTCTCGAGGACGGGGAAATGACTCGACGGGTCGGACATGGCAGACCTGGAACAACGGTCCGCCGAGTCTACGTCCGCTTCACCCTTGCATCTGACAAGTGACACGGCTCTCCATGCGCCAGTCGCGCCCGAGCGTGCGCACCGCGCCGGTGACCTGCACGCTCGCGCGCAGCCGGATGTCGGCACTCGACGCACCGACCTGCAGCTCGAACTCGCCGGGCTCGACGATGCGGGCGCCGGCCGCACCGGTGAAGTTCAGCATGTCCACCGGCAGGTGGAAGCGCACGCGCGCCGACTGGCCCGGCGCGAGCGCCACGCGGGCGAAGCCCTTCAGCTCCTTGACCGGCCGCACCGCCGACGCCAGCACATCGCGCACGTACAGCTGCGGCACCTCGACGCCGGCGCGCGCGCCGGTGTTGGTGATGCGGCACGACAGCTCGATCTCGCCGCGCTCGATGTCGACCTGCGGCTGCGCGAGCTGCAGCTCGTCGTAGGCGAACGCCGTGTACGACAGCCCGTGGCCGAACGGATGGCGGCTGCCGAAATGCAGCGCGATCGGCGTGCCGGCGCTCTTCAGCTTGTGGTTGTAGAAGTACGGCATCGCGCCGGCGCTCTTCGGCACCGACAGCGTCAGCCGGCCCGACGGTTCGACCGCGCCGCTCAGCACCTCGGCGATCGCGGTGCCGCCTTCCTGGCCGCCGGCAAAGGCCATCACCAGCGCGGCCAGTTCGTGCTCGCGCCCACCGAGCGTGTAGGGCCGCCCGCCGGTCAGCACGACCACGGTCGGCGTGCCGCTGTCGAGCACCGCATCGAGCAGCGCCTGCTGCACGCCGGGCAGCGCGAGCGAATCGGCGTCCGAGCCCTCGCCGACGGTGCCGGTCTGGAACAGGCCCGCCAGATCGCCGACGCAGACGATCGCGACATCGGCAGCCTTCGCGCAGGCCACCGCCCCCGCGATGCCGTCGCGGCGCTGCGAGACGCGCGAGACCCGCTCGCCGTTCACCGCCTCGGCCACGTCACCGGGGAACACCGGCGCACCGGCGCTGCGCTCCTCGAGGATCGGGCAGCCCTGGGCATAGCGCACGTTCGCGTCGCCGAACACCGCCTTCAGGGCCGCGAGCGGCGTGACGACCTGCGACGCGCCTTCGGCCTGGTCGTTGAGGATCAGGTGCACCGGGAAGCTGTAGCCGCCGAGCAGCGCCAGCGGGTCGTCGGCCGTCGGGCCGATCACCGCGATGCACCGGCCGGCGCGCGCATCCAGCGGCAGCACGCCGTCGTTGTGCAGCACGACGACCGATTGCCGCGCCACCTCGCGCGCGAGCGCGACGGTCTCGGGCTGCTGCAGCGCGATGCCCGCCACCTCGGTATACGGCCGCTCGAACAGGCCGATCCGGAATTTCTCGGTCAGCACGCGGGCGACGATCTCGTCGACCTTCTGCATCGTGATGAGACCACGCTCCAATGCTTCGCGCAGCTGCGGCGCGCAGTCGTCGCCCGGCAGCTCGATGTCGAGCCCGGCGTTGAACGCCTGCGCGGCCGCCTCGGCCCGGTCGGCGGCCACGCCATGGTGCTGGTACAGCAGGCTGATGCCGACGTAGTCGGCGACGACCAGCCCGTCGAAGCCCCACTGGCGGCGCAGCACCTCGGTCAGCAGGTGCTGCGAGGCATGCGCCGGCTCGCCGTCGATGTCGTGGTACGCCGGCATCACCGAGCCGGCGTTCGCCTGCTTCACYGCCATCTCGAACGGCAGCAGGAACACGTCGTTCAGCTCCCGCCAGCCGAGGCTCACCGGCGCGTGGTTGCGTGCACCCTCGCTGGCCGAATGGCCGGCATAGTGCTTCAGCGTGGCGAGCAGGTCGCGCTTCGGCCCCTGCAGCCCGCGCACGTAGCGCGTGGCGAGCACGCCGACCAGGTACGGATCCTCGCCGAAGGTCTCTTCGGTGCGGCCCCAGCGCACGTCGCGCGAGACGTCGAGCACCGGCGCCAGGCCCTGGTGGCAGCCGACGCTGCGCGCCTCGCGGCCGATCGCCTGCGCCACCTGCTCGACCAGCTCGGGGTTCCAGGTCGCGCCGTACGACAGCGCCGACGGGAACAGCGTGGCGCCGCGGCCCATCAGCCCGACCAGGCACTCCTCGTGCGACAGCGCCGGGATGCCGAGCCGGGTCTGCTCGACGAGGAATTTCTGCAGCCGGTTCAGCGCACGCACGCCGCTGGCCGGGTCGACGCTGTGGCTGCCGAGCGGGCGCGAGATCTGGCCCAGGCCATGGCGCAGGCCGTGCCGCACCGTGTCGGCGTCGCTGCCGCCGGTGAAGCTGTCCATGCGCGGGCGGTGATCGCCGTCCTCGGACAGCACCAGCCAGAAGGCGTGCAGCTGCGCGATCTTCTCGTCGAGCGTCATGCGTGCGAGCAGGTCGGCCACGCGTTCGGGGACCGGGCGGGCCGGGTCTTGGTAGGGATGGGTCATGGGTTTGTCTCGGATCTGTTCTGGGAAGCATCGAGCACCTTCGCGAGGCACACCGATTGCGTGCGTCCGGCGTAGTGGCCGAAGTTGGGAATGCGCGCATAGCCGCGCGATTCGTAGAAGCCGACGGCCCGCTCGTTGACGACGCGGGTCGACAGCCACAGCGCGTGGTAGCCGAGCGTGGTCGCCTCGGCTTCCAGGAAGGCGAGCAGCGCCGAGCCGACGCCGCGGGTGCCCGGCCGGGCGTACATGCGCTTCAGTTCGGCGACGCCCGGTTGCAGCGGCCGCAGTGCACCGCAGCCGACCGGCCGCGACTGCGCGTCGCGCGCAACGGCGAAGCGCGCCCGCGGATGGCGCACGTCGTCCGGATCGAACGAGGACCGGCCCGGGTCGCCGGTGAGGGCCGCGAGCGTGTCGGAGAGTTCGTCCACCAGCGCCCGCGCATCGGGCGAACCGGGGTCTTCAGCGGTGATCGTCAGCATGGCGGCATCGAGGAAAGCGTGCGCAACAACGCCGGCCCGGATCAGTCCAGCTGCACCAGCTTCATCCGGCCGGACGCCCCGCTCCTGATCTGCACCTGCGATTTGCGCAAACCGAAATGTTCGGCGATCAGCGCGATCAGCTCCTGATTGGCCTTGCCATCTATCGGCGGCGATTTGAGGTGGGCGAGCCAGCTGCCGTCCGGCTGGGCCTCGAGCTGGCGCAGGCGCGCGTTCGGCTTGACCTTGACCTGCAGCGTCGTCATCGCGCCGGTGCGGCCGGGGCGGGCTTCGCGACCGCGACCAGCGTCACCTCGTAGGCCTTGCCGTCCGGCCGCTTCAGCGCGAGGCGCAAGGACTGGCCGACCGTCTTGTGCATCACCGGCTCCAGCTCGCGGGCCTTGCGCCCGGCGATCGTCAGGCCGTCGGCGGCGATCACCAGGTCGCCGACCGCGATGCCCTTCTGCGCGGCCGGCGACGCCGGGGCGACGCGCGAGATCGTCACGCTCTGCAGCTTCGGGTTCCACGGCATGCCGCCGTCGGTCTTCACCGAGATGCCGATGCCGTAGTAGCCGACCGGTGGCGCGTCGGCCGCGTGCGCCGCGTGGACGAAGGGCAGGCACAGCGCGGCCACGGTGGCCGCGAGCAGCAGGCGCCGTCTCATGCGAGCTCCTCGTCAGCTGGCAGCGCGCGGCATGGCCGGGATCTCGCACGACGCGGCGGCGCCCAGTCCCTTCAGGAACGCACGGCGCACGGTGCCGGCGGCGATGGCGGCGGCGACATCGCGCGAGTAGCGTTCGGCACCGCTGAGCTTGCGGATCCAGCCGCGGAACGGCACCACGCCCTCGGCGGCGCTGCGCAGGTTGCCGACCGCCATGCCGCTGGCGGTGCCGGCGCCGCGCTCGATCAGGCTCGGGTTGCTGGCCGACGGCGGCGTGTCGAGGTCGGGGCCGAGCACCGCGTCGAGCGACTGCACCTCGGCGACCAGCGCCGTGCAGCCGGCCGGCGCCGGCACCGCATACGGCGCCTTCTGCGCGGCCTGCAGCGGCGCCGGGATGTCGGTGCGGATCAGGTTCAGGTCGTTCAGCGGCGTGACCATCGCCTCGCCGGCCTGCGTGAGCGTCTGCCGGGGGGCGTCGGAGGCGCAGGCGGTGAGGGCGAGCGCGAGGCAGGTGAGGGCGAGTTTGGTCATGGGGTGGCAGTCTAGTGGGGAAATCCGTGGGCTCCGGCGGCTCGGCTCAGGCGCGATGCCACACCACCGGCCGCCGGGCCGCGGACCAGCCCTCGAACAACGCCCCGTACGCCTCCTCGATCCGGTTGCGCTTGACCTTGAAGGTCGGCGTGATGAAGCCGTTGTCGACGGTCCACGGCTCGCTCACCGTGACCAGGCAGTCGAGCTGTTCGTGCGGATCGAGCCGCTCGTTGACATGGCGCAGGTGGGCTTCGAACGAAGCCTCCAGCTCCTGCCGCGACAGCGGGTCTCCCGCACCCTGCGCGGCCGCCGGCGACAGCATCAGGATGCCCATCGGCTGGCCCAGGTTCGCGCCGATCACGCAGCAGGCCTCGACCGCCGGGTGCATCACCAGCCGGTCCTCGATCGGTGCCGGCGACACGTACTTGCCCTTGCTCGTCTTGAACAGGTCCTTCACGCGGCCGGTGATGCGCAGGTTGCCCTGCGCGTCGATCTCGCCCTTGTCGCCGGTGTGCAGCCAGCCGTCGTCGGTCATCGCCTCGCGCGTCAGCCCCGGCGCCTTGTAGTAGCCCATCATCAACCCGGGGCTGCGCATCTGGATCTCGCCGTCGGCCGGCGCGATGCGGCACTCGACGCCGTCGTACGGCGGGCCGACCGTGCCGGGGCTCGCGCGGCCGGGCAGCGTCGCGTGCGACACGCCGCAGTTCTCGGTCATGCCGTAGGCATCGAGGATCGGCAAGCCCAGGCCCGCGTACCAGGCGCGCAACTCCGGCGGCAGCGGCGCGGCGCCGCAGGCGGCGACGCGGCACTGGTCGAGCCCGAGCGCGCGCAGGATCTTGCGCCGCACCAGCGCGCCGACCAGCGGGATCCGCAACAGGCGCTGCAGCTTCGCCGGCGGCATCTTCGCGTGCACGCCCTGCTGGAACTTGACCCACAGCCGCGGCACCGAAAAGAACACCGTGGGCCGCGCGCGCTGCAGGTCGCCGGCGAAGGTCTCCAGGCTCTCGGCGAAGAACAGGTGCATGCCGGTCGCGAGTTGCCCGTGCTCGACCAGCGCCCGCTCGGCGACGTGGGCCAGCGGCAGGTAGCTCAGCATGCGGGTGTCGGGGTCGATCGCCTCCAGCCGCTTCAGCCCGGTGCGGATCGACCACGCGAACGCACCGAAGCTCTGCATCACGCCCTTGGGCACGCCGGTGGTGCCGGAGGTGTAGATGAGGGTCGCGAGCTCGGCCGCGTCGCGCACCGGCTCGCCGGCCAGCGGCGCGGTGCGCGCGACGAGCGCATCCCATTGCGGGTAGTCGTTCGGCGGCGCGAGCGGCATGCCGATGCACGGCAGCTCGTCCGGGATGCCGGACTTCATCGCCTCCCAGCCGTCGAGCTTGCCGACGAACAGCAGCTGCGCCTCGCTGTGCAGCAGGATCTGCCGGATCGTCGCGGCCGACAGCGTCGGGTACAGCGGCACCGAGACACCGCCGGCCATCCAGATCGCCCAGTCGGCCATCAGCCAGTGCGCGCAGTTCTTCGACAGCAGCGCCACCTTCGCGCCGTCGCGCACGCCACGCTCGCGCAGGTGGGCGGCGATGCGCCGCACCTCGGCCATCACCTGCGACCAGGTGAACTCGCGCAGCACCCCGCCGCCCTGCGGCTGCGTGAAGCAGATGCGGTCCGGCGCGCTGCGCTCCCAGTGGTACAGGCGGTGCAGCGCGAGGTGTTCCGGCAGGATGGGATCGGCCACGTGCAACTCCGGCATCGGCGCGATGGCACCGGTCACCGACGATAGGAGCGGCAGGGCCCCGGCGCCTAGAGGGTGAGTACGGGGGGCGGGGATTAAACTGCGGCGCCCTGTCGGCAGCCCGGCTCCCCTCTTCCCATGGCCTTGTCCTCCCTTGTCTCCGATCGGCCGCCGGCCGCTCCCCGCCTGCCGCCGGCACTCGCGTTCGCGCTGCTGTTCGGCATCGGCTGGGCGCTGTTCGGGGCGCTGCTGAATCCCGGCCAGCCGGGCGACCACTTCGAGCAGTTCACCTGGTCGCACAGCTTCGAGGGCGGCTACCACAAGCACCCGCCGCTGCCGACCTGGATGCTGGCCGCCGTGATCCGCGTGTTCGGCTTCTCGCCGCTGTGGCCCTACCTGCTGGCCGCGCTGTGCGTCGCCGGCACCGCGGTGTTCACGTTCGGGGTCGCGCGGCGCCTGCTCGGCGAGCGGCTGGCCGGCGTGGCCATCGTGCTGTGGGGGCTGCACTTCGCGTTCAGCTGGAAGGGCCAGCTGTTCAACCACAACACGGTGATGATGCTGTGCCTGGCGGCCGCGGCCTGGGTCGCACTGCGCGCTGCCGAGCCCCGCACCGGCTTTGGCTGGTGGATCGCGCTGGGCGTGCTGGCGGGGCTCGCGCTGCTGTCCAAGTACCAGTCGGCGGTCGGGCTGGCCGGGCTGATCCTGGCGCTGGGCCTGAGCGGCATGCTGGCCACCCCCCGCGCACGGCTCGGGCTGGCGCTGGCCGTGCTGATCTCGATGGCGCTGTTCGCGCCGCACATCGCCTGGGTGTTCCACCACCAGTTCTCGACGCTGCGCTATGCGTCGACGACCGCGCTGCAGCTCGATGCCGCGGGCCGCATCCACAAGCTGCTGTCGTTCAC
>NZ_JBFUCB010000027.1:0-23206 GCF_056405435.1 Rhizobacter sp. P1_G5
TCTCGGGGCCGTACCGCGTCGGCAGCAGGCTCGGCGCAAAGCGGCCGAAGAAGTCGCGCAGGTYGTCGACGTCGCGCATCAGCATGCGCGGTGCGTGGTTGTTGCCGGCCGCGTCCACCGCCTGCGGCAGGTCGATGATGACCGGGCCGTCACCGGCCAGCAGGATGTTGAACTCCGACAGGTCGCCGTGGATCACGCCGGCGCACAGCATGCGCACCACCTCGCCGATCAGCGTGGCATGGTGCTGCAAGGCCTGCGCTTCGGTGAACGGCAGGTCGTTCAGGCGCGGTGCGGCATCGCCCCGCTCGTCGGCCACCAGGTCCATCAACAGCACGCCGTCGAGGAAGTTGTGCGGCTTCGGCACCCGCACGCCCGCCGCCGCCAGTCGGTACAGCGCATCCACCTCGGCACTCTGCCACGCCGCCTCCTGCTGCTGGCGGCCGAACGCCGTGCCCTTGGCCATCGCGCGCGCCTGCCGGCTGTTGCGCACCTTGCGGTTCTCGGTGTAGTCCACCGCCTGCCGGAAGCTGCGCTTGTGCGCCTCCTTGTAGACCTTGGCGGCGCAGGTCTCGTCGCCGCAACGCACCACGTAGACATCGGCTTCCTTGCCGCTCTTGAGCTGGCGAACGACGCTGTCGATCAAACCTTCGGCAACCAGGGTCTGCAGGCGGGCGGGGATTTTCATCGGGCCGATTCTCAGGCCTTTTTCTGCTCGGGCCTTTTCCGCTCGGGCCCGCGGACTCAGGTCGTCTGCTTCGTCGGCATGATCACCACCTGCTGCAGGTTCACGTGCTTCGGCTGCGCGACGATGAAGCCCACGCTCTCGGCCACGTTCTCCGGTTGCAGGAACTCCATCGTCTTCTCGGCACCGGCCAGCCAGTCCTTCGCGCCCTGGAAGGTCACGTGGCCCTGCAGCTCGGTCGCGACGATGCCCGGCTCGATCATCGACACGCGGATGTTCTTCGGCCCGAGCTCGATGCGCAGGTGCCGCGTCAGGTGGCTCACGTAGGCCTTGGTCGCGGTGTACACGGCGAAGTAGGGGTACAGGTTCTGGCCGGCGATCGACGAGGTGTTCACCAGGTCGACCGTCGCACCCTCGGCCGCGGCCTGCACCAGCTGCGGCACGAACGCATGGATCACGCGCATCACGCCGGTCACGTTCAGGTCGATCTGCTGCTCCCACTCGCCGAGCTTGCGCTCCTCGATCGCGCCCGGAAGCATCACGCCGGCGTTGTTGAAGACCAGATCCGCCCGCCCGTAGGCCGCTGCCACCTGGGCAGCCGCGGCGTCCACCGAGGCCTGGTCGGTCACGTCGACCGGCACCGCGAGGGCCTCGCCGCCGGCCGCGGTGATCTCGGCCACCAGCGTGTCGAGCGCCTCCTTGCGGCGTGCCAGCACCGCGACCCTGGCGCCGCGCGAGGCCAACAACAGCGCCGAGGCGCGGCCGATGCCGCTGGAGGCGCCGGTGATGACCGCGACACGGCCGGCGAGTTGGGTAGCGAACTGGGAAGAGAGAGAAGTCGAAGAGGTGGCCATGAGTTTCGTCCTTGGGTTCTGCGGCGCGACGGCGACGCTTGGGACGAACTCTAGAAATCCAGGCTCAACCTGGGTAGTCCACAAAATCCGTTACTTTGACAACCCGAAGTTGCCAATCATCGGCGTGCCGCACGAGCCCTTCTGGCCAGCGCACGCAGCTCGGCCGGCGGCACGCAGAACTGCTTGCTGTCGCGCAGCCACGCGGTGCTGAAGTCGATGAAGCGCCGCACGCGCCCCGGCATGTCGGCCCGCTGCGCGTAGTACAGGTAGAGGCCCATGCGCTCGCTGACGTGGTTCGTCAGCACCGGCACCAGCCGGCCGTCGCGCAGCGCAGCCGCGGCATTGATGCTGTCGACCTGGCCGAGGCCGATGCCGGCGAGCACCGCGAGGCAGTCGGCCTCGGGCTCGCTGCTGCACAGCACCACCGGCACGTGCTGGAAGACCGCGCTGCCGTCGACCTCGAACTCCCACGGCATCGGGCGGCCGGTGCCGGGCTGGCGGTACGCGGTGCAGCGGTGCTGCAGCAGGTCTTGCAGACGCTCGGGCGCGGGATGCCGTTCGAAGTAGGCCGGCGACGCGCACGCGATCTGCTGGATCGTGAACAGCCGGCGCGCGATGACCTGCGCTTCGGGCGGGTTGCCGGCGCGAAAGCCGACGTCGATGCGCTCGCCGACCAGGTCGGTGAAGCGGTCCTCCAGCAGCAGGTCGATCTGGATCGCCGGGTGCTCCGCCTGGAACGCCGCGAGCATCGGCACCAGCACCAGGCGCGCGACCGCGCCGGCCGCACTGATGCGCACCAGCCCTTCGTCGCTGCGCACCGCGCTGCGGGCGCGCGTCAGGGCATCGACGAGCCCGTCGAGGTTGGGCCGCGCCGCATGCAGCAGGCGCTCGCCCTCCTCGGTCAGCGAGCTCTTGCGCGTGGTGCGGTGGAACAGCCGCACGCCCAGGTGCTGCTCGAGCTGGCGGATCGTCTTGCTGACCGCCTGCGGCGTCGTGGCCTGCGCCTGCGCGGCCTTGTTGAAGCTGCCGAGCTCGGCAACGCGCACGAAAGTCGACAACGCTCGCAGTTCATCCATGCCGGGAGCCTACCGCAGCCCTCGCGCCGCTCCCGCGCCCATGTCAGGGTTTGACATGGTGCGTCGCACATGGTCTTTTTCTTGCTCACGGGCCACAGTCCGTCACGGTCCGGCATCTGCCGACACCGACTGTGCGCCCCTGAGCCAGGCGCCCGGTTCCCCATCCACGCTCACCATCCCACCAGGAGGGAAGGATCACATGCAGAGAAGAACCAGGATCCATCGGGCCATCACCGTGGCCTTCAGCAGCGGCATGGCCTTGGCCAGCGCCCAGCAGGCAGCTGCCCAGGACACGACCCAACAGCAGCTGGAACGCGTGGAAATCACCGGATCGTCGATCCGGCGCGTCGACTCCGAGACGGCCCTGCCGGTCACGATCATCACGAAGGAGCAGATCGAGCGCAGCGGCGCAACCAACATCGAGGCGCTGTTGCAGCGCGTGTCGGCCAGCACCGGCCTGCAGTCGGACACCACCCAGGGGGCGGGCTACGCCACCTCGAACGCCAACATGCGCGGGCTGGGCGCCAACTCGACGCTCGTGCTGCTGAATGGCCGGCGGCTCGCGAACCACCCGTTCGGCAGCATCGGCGGCACCGTCGCGGTCGACCTGAACAGCATCCCGTTCGCCGCGCTGGAACGCATCGAGGTGCTGCGCGATGGTGCGTCGGCGGTCTACGGCACCGATGCGGTCGGCGGCGTCATCAACTTCATCACGCGCCGCGACTACAAAAGCGGACAGCTGACGCTGCGCTACGGCGACACGCAGGCGAATGTCGGCGGCAAGGAGAGCGGCCTGAGCCTCGCTTACGGACAGGGCGACCTGCCGAGCGACGGCTACAACCTGCTGTTCACCGCGAACTACCAGGACAACACCCGCATCCGCGCGATCGACCAGGGCTACTACAACCGCGGCATCACCGAGATCCCGGGCTCGGCGCCGCCGACCTCGGGCCGCGGCTTCCCGGGCCGGCTGGTCGACTTCGGCATCAGCCCCGGCGCCTACCTCGGCACCAACGGCTTCAACGACCCGAACTTCGCGCCCTGCGACCCGAAGCTCACCGTCGTCACCACCGCGGGCACCACGCCGAACGGCCAGCCCAAGCAGGCCTGCCGCTTCATCTACTCGGCCACGCTCGACAACATGCCCGACCAGACCAAGGGCGACCTGTTCGGCCGCCTGACGCTGCGCCTGGACCCGCAGAACGAGTTCTTCACCGAGGCGTCGTATGCACGCAACCACAACATCGGGCGCATCGCGCCGGTGCCGATCGACTCCACTGCGGGGCACCTGAACCCCGACACCGCCAGCTACCCGAGCTTCGCGATCCCCGTCACCAGCCCCTACTACCCGGCCGCACTGCTGGCGACGCTGGGCTACGCCCCACCGGCCAGCGGCATGGCCGAGATCTCGATGCGCGCCGTGCCGGTGGGCAACCGCATCAACGACAACGTCAACGAGCAGGTGCGCGCGGTGGCCGGGCTCAAGGGCACGGCGCAGGGCTGGGACTACGACACCGCGCTGACGGTGGCCCGCGGCAAGGGCACGCTGAGCTACTCGGGCTACATCAGCGAGCCGAAGTTCATCGCCGCGCTGGCCACCGGGCAGATCAACCCGTTCGGCCCCAGCGATGCGGCCGGCGAGGCGCTGCTGCGCTCGACGCTGCTCGAAGGCACGATGCGCAAGTCCACCAGCACCACGACCGTGCTCGACGGCAAGGCGAGCCGCGAGTTCCTCGAGCTGCCGGGCGGGCAGCTGGCGGCGGCCTTCGGCTTCGACCTGCGCCACGAGCAGGCCAAGGACACGCCGGTCAACGACGACTATCGCCAGGGCCTGCACATCGGCGGCGAGGGCTCGGTGCCCGAGACGCGCGCGAGCCGCAACGTGATCGCGGTGTTCACCGAGGTCACGGCCCCGTTCGCGAAGGGCTGGGAGGCCGGCCTCGCGGCCCGCTACGACCGCTACAACGACTTCGGCTCCAGCTTCAACCCGCGCGCCAGCCTGCGCTGGCAGCCGGCCAAGGAGGTGCTGCTGCGCACCGCGGCCGGTACCGGCTTCCGCGCGCCGTCGCTGTGGGACGTGAACAGCCCGCCGTCGATGACCAACACCGCCAACTCGCTGGTCGACCCGAACTGCCCGATCGCCGGCGACTCGCGCTGCGAGAGCCAGTTCAACGAGCGCTTCTCGTCGTCGAGCGACCTGAAGGCCGAGAAGTCGAAGCAGTTCTCGGCCGGCATCGTGCTGGAGCCGGTGAAGTGGCTGTCGACCTCGCTCGACTGGTGGCTGATCAAGAAGACGGACCAGATCAGCGTGGTCACGGGCGATGCCATCCTGACCGACCCGGTGCTGCTGGCGAAATTCGGCAGCCGCATCCACCGCACGGCCGACGGCTTCATCAGCTACATCGACACGCCGGTCGAGAACCTGGGTGACCTGCGCACCTCGGGCATCGACGTCGACGTGACGACGCGCTGGGCCCTGCCCTCGGTCGGCAAGCTGACGGTCGCGCTGAACGGCACCTACGTGGACACCTGGAAGCGCCAGGCCTCCAAGGACGGCCCGCTCACCGACTACGCCGGCACCGCCGGCGACGGCGGCAGCGTGCAGCCGCACCCGCGCTGGCAGCATTCGTTCAGCATCGACCTGCAGCGCGACACCTGGGGCGCGACGCTGGAGAACGTGTTCGTGAAGGGCTGGACCGAGTCGGCCGACCTGGTCGATGCCAACATCGGCGTGCACCAGGAGTACCACGTGAAGGACTCGAGCCGCTGGAACCTCTCGGGCGTCTACACCGGCCTGAAGGACTTCTCGGTGCGCCTGGGCGTGCGCAACCTGTTCGACGAGGAACCGCCGTTCACCGCGGTCGCGTCGTACGGCTCGCATGCCACCGGCTACGCGGCCTCGTTCGCCGACCCGCGCGGGCGCTTCTATTACGCGTCGCTGAGCTACCAGTTCAAGTAAGGCGGCACACGGCAGGCGCCTCGGGAGAGGCGCCTCCTTCGTGGATAATGATAAGAATCATTCTTATCGGCGTAGCTTCCATGCGAAGGATCCAGATCGTCTCCCGCGTTGCTGCCGGCGTGCTCGGCGGCTGGTCCTTCACCTGGGGCTTCGTGGTGCTGGGCATCGCGTTGATGCTGTCCGCCGGCATGCCGTATGCCGATGCGCAGACGCTGCTGTACCTCGTGGCCTTCCTGGTCTACCTCGTCGTGTTCTGCTGGTCGTTCGCGGCCGCGAGCACGGCGCGCGTCTGGCTCGTGCTGTTCGGCGGCGGCGCGGCGATGACCGGGCTCGGCTGGTGGATGACGCGGCTGCCTTCCACCTGAACCCGGCCTGACACCGGACACGCACCATGTTCCCCACCTTCCGACTGTCGATGACGTGGCTGCACACCTGGTTCGGGCTGGTGCTCGGCTATGTGCTGATCGTGGTCTTCTTCTTCGGCTCGCTGTCGGTGTTCGACCGCGAGATCGACCGCTGGGCGATCCCCGAGACGCGTTTCGCGCCGCAGCCGATGTCGTCGTTCGACACGATGCTCGCGCCGATCTTCGCGCGCATGACGCCCGAGGCCGACGAGCTGCAGGCCGCCGCGAAGCGCGTGCGCGGCCCGCTGCCGGCGACGCTCGCGCCGATGAACTGGGGCGCCTACACGACGCACCGCGACCCGGTGCTGTCGCTGTACGCCGAGTACGCGGTGCCGAACAACCCGGACGACCCCGACGACCATGTGCACGGCCATGTGACGATCGACCCGCGCAACGGCCGGCTGCTGCCGGACGACCGGCTGAAGATCGGCAGCGAGTTCTTCTACCCGATGCACTACGGGCTGAACCTGACCTGGAAGGACCTCGGGTACTGGATCGTCGGCTTCGCGGCGCTGGTGATGCTGGCGGCGCTGGTCTCGGGCGTGGTGATCCACCGCCGCATCTTCCGCGAGCTGTTCACCTTCCGCCCGCGCAAGCATGTGCAGCGCAGCACGCTCGACCTGCACAACCTGACCGGTGTGGTCGCGCTGCCCTTCCACTTCATGTTCGCGCTGACCGGCCTGACGGTGTTCGCGAGCATCTACCTGCCGGTCTCCGAGACGCTGCTGAAGCCGCAGGCGATGGCGGCGGCGATGGCCGACGCGAAGGCCAAGGGCCTGCCGTTCAAGCCGGCCGGCGTGCAGGCGCCGCTCGCATCGGTCGATGCGATGGTGGTCGAGGCGAAGCGCCGCTGGGCCGCGCGCGGCATGCCCGGCGAGGTCGGCTACCTGGTTGTGAACCACGTCGGCGACCGCAACAGCTACGTCACGCTGTACCGCGCCGGCRGCGACCGCGTGACGCTGGTCGGCCAGCCGATCCACTTCGAGGGCAGCACCGGCCGCGTGCTGCTGGAAGAGCCGGCGCCGAGCGCGGTGGCCAGCGTCAACGACTTCCTGACCGGCCTGCACCTGCAGCATTTCGAGCACTGGCTGCTGCGCTGGTTCTACGTGTTCGGCGGGCTGTCGGGCTGCCTCTGCATCGCCACCGGCTTCATCTTCTTCGTCGAGAAGCGCAAGCGCCAGCATGCCARGGCCGGCACCGGTGGCGCGCGCTGGGCCGATGCGGTGGCCGTGGCAACCGTCACCGGCATGCTGGTCGCGACGCTGGCCATCCTGGTCGCGAACCGGCTGCTGCCCGCCGAGATGGCGCAGCGCGGCGACTGGGAGRAGGCGAGCTTCTGGGGCGCCTGGGTGATCGCGGCCGTGCATGCGCTGTGGCGCAGCGCGCCGGTGCGCGACGCGCGGCTGTCGCCGGCCTGGGCCGAGCAGTGCAGCGCCATCGCCGCGCTCGCGTTCGCCGCGGTGGCGCTGAACTGGATCACCACCGGCGACCACCTGGTCAAGACGCTCGGCGAGCGCTTCTGGCCGGTGGCGGGGCTCGACCTGGCGCTGCTGGTGGCCGGCGCGATCGCCGCCATGGCCGCCGTCGCGCTGCGGCGCCGCGCGGGCGTGGCGGTCGCCGAGACCGGCGCAGCGGCCCCGGACGACGCGGAGACCGCGAATGCCTAAGGGCCTGCTGTTGACCCTCGCACTGCTGTGCAGCGCCGGCGGCATCGCGTGGCTGGCGCTGGCGATGGAGGTGCACTGGCAGCAGGTGCGCGCCAGCGCGGCCGGGCCGGACCGGCGCACCGCGATCGGCCTGCGCGTGCTGGGCGGCGCCGCGTTGGCGGTGTCGTTCGGGGCCTGCCTGCTCGCCGATCACGTGACGATGGCAGTGCTGGTGTGGGTGATGTCGCTGGCGGCATCCGCCCTGCTGGTGGCGCAGGCGCTGGCCTGGCGACCCCGCTGGCTCGCGTGGCTGACAGCACCCTGGGCGGGAAGGCAATCCCACTGACGCGCAGTGCCTTTCCGCCGGGCGCGGCCGAGAATGGCGCCGCGCCATCGGGGCGTTCCACGGGAGAGGTTCGATGAAGACGACGAAGCTGCTGCAGGTTGCGGCGGGGGGCCTGGTGTCGCTGCTGACCGCCACGTCGGCATGCGCCGCGGGCTGGACGCTGACCGACCTGGGCACGGTGGGCGGCGCCGCCAGCGTCGCGGACGGCATCAACAACGCGGGCCAGGTCGTCGGCTATGCCGAAGCGGCCGACGGTTCGCCCCGCGCGGTGATCTGGACGGCCGGCATCGCGACCGTGCTGAGCCCGGGGCTCGGCCGCGCCCTCGCCGTCAATGCCAGCGGCGTGGCGGCGGGCAGCGTGCTCAGCGCCGACGGCACGGCGACCGATGCCGCGCTGCTGTCGCCCGCCGGCGTGGCCGACGTGGGCACGCTGGGCGGCAGCTTCGCGATCGTCGTCGGGATCAACGACAGCGGCCAGTTCGCCGGCTACTCGCGCCGCGCCGACGGCAAGGACCACGCCTTCCTCGCCACCGCCGCCGGCATGGCGGACCTGGGCACCTACGGCGGCGACTACAGCCAGGCGTATGCGATCAACAACGCCGGGCTGGTCGTCGGCTCCGCGTACGACGCCGCGGGCAAGTCGCGCTGCTTCCTGTCGAGCGGCGGCGGCCTGGTCGATCCGGGCACGCTGGGCGGCACGTTCTGCAATGCCTTCGCGGTGAACGACAGCGGCCAGGTCACCGGCAGCAGCGCCACCGCGGCCGGGATCGGCCATGCGTTCCTTCTTGGCGCGCAGGGCATGGTTGACCTGGGCACGCTGGGCGGCAGCAGCAGCCTCGGCAAGGCGATCAACCGGCACGGCCACGTCGTCGGCTCGGCACGCACGGCCGCCAACCAGACGCATGCCTTCCTGCACGACGGCACGACGATGGCAGACCTGGGCACGCTGGGCGGCACCACCAGCATCGCGACCGGCGTCAATGCGCAGGGCCAGGTCGTCGGCAACTCGACGATCGCCAGCGGCGCGAAGCAGCCGTTTTTCTACGCCGGCGGCGTGATGGTCAACCTGAACACCGCGGTGCCGGGGCTGTCGAACATCAACGCCGACAAGCTGTACCTGAACGATGCGGGGCAGATCGCCGGCACCGGCACCATCGGCGGCCAGCAGCACGCGTTCGTGCTGACGCCGCTCCCCTGATCGAGCGCGCGGCAGCTCAGGCTTGCGGCAGCTCGAGCAGGCGCAGCACCGGATACAGCCGCCACTCGGGCTCCGCATAGCGCTGCGCGGCGAGGAAGATGAAGCCGAGCACCGCATCGCGATCGCCGAGCAAGCCGGGGTGGGCCGCCTTCCATGCCTCGAAGCGATCGCGCAGGCCAGGCTCTTCGGCCAGCAGCCGCTCGGCCTCGTCCTCGAACACGTAGTCGCTGAAGGCCTCCTTCCTGTCGAGCACGCTGTCGAAGAACGCCCAGCGGAACAGGCTGTCGATGCCCAGCGGCTCCAGCACCTCGACGATGAAGCGGTCGTGCGGCCCGCCGAGCGGCACCAGCCAGTCGCCTTCGGCCACGTCGAAGAGGCGGGCCTCGGTCTCGACCTCCAGCTCATCGTGCAGGTGCCGGCCTTCGAACGGCGCCCGCCGTTTCTCGAAGTGCACGATGCGGCAGGCCTCGGCCCGCACGCGGTCGGCGCGCGCCACGCGCTGCAGGCTCACCCCGTGCGCCTGCAGGCGCAGCACCACGTCGTGCCAGGCCTGCGRCAGCAGGTAGGCACGCGGCGGCCGCACGCTGGCGGTGGGCTGCCAGCGGTCGAAGTACGCGATGTCCTTCTCCCACGGCGCCTTCCGGTCGTAGCGCAAGCGCTGGTAGCTGCCGAGGCGGCTCGGTTCATGCACCGCGGTGAAGCCGCCGAAGCGCACGGGCCGGCTGCGCTGCAGGTCGAGCTGCCAGTCGAGCGCGACCGGCGCGCCACCCGCGATCGCCGCGCGATCGGCCGCACGCGCGGCGCGGATCGCGTCACCGTGCGCCACGGTGTGCGCAAGCGCCGCTTCCACCAGCGCGCGCGTGCCGTGGTAGCGCGCCTCGAACGGCTTCAGCATGTGCGTCTCGGGCATGAAGCCGATCGTGTGGTGCAGCGCCGCGTAGCCGGTGGAGAAGCGCGGCGAGTCGAGGAAGTCGGCAATGCCGTCGTCCGGGATCTCCTTCAGCGTGTTCACGTACGGGCACATCGGGAAGCCGCGCTGCGCCATGCCGGCGTACAGCGCGGGCAGCATCGCCTCGCGCAGGTGCGCGCCGGTGCGGCCGCCGAGCTTGTCGGGCTGGGTCGCGATCAGCGTCACCACGTGCTGGTAGTCGGCACCGTTCGAGGTGTGGGTGTCGACCATCACGTCCGGGTCCCAGCGGGTGAACACCTGCGCGAAGCTGCGGGTGTTCAGGCTGTCGGCCTTGATGAAATCGCGGTTCAGGTCGAGGTGGCGCGCATTGCCGCGGAAGCCGAAGGCCTCCGGCCCGTTCTGGTTGACACGGCTGGTGTCCTGCCGGTTCAGCGCCCCGTCGACGTTGTAGACGGGGATGTAGACCAGCACGGTGCGCCCGAGTGCCGCGCGCCGTGCCGGATCGAGGCACAGGTCGCGCAACAGCGCCATGCAGGCGTCGATGCCTTCGGGCTCGCCAGGGTGGATGCCGTTGTTGTTGAAGAACACCGGGCGCCCGGCGGCCTTCACCGCCTGCGGATCGAAGACGCCGTCGGTCGAGAACACGCCGACGTGGATCGGCACGCCGGCGTCGGATCTTCCGGCCTCTTCGAAGCGCAGCCACCCACCGAACGCCTGCGCCAACCGCTGGTGGAAATCGATGCAGGCGCGCCAGGTGGTGGTCTGGTTGCCGTTGCCCCGCTCGAACGGGGTTGCCCAATCGTCGTGATGGATGTCCATCGCCGAAGTCTAGGCGGTACGATCATGCGATGCCGACACCCTCCGAACTCATCGACGAGAAGATCGCGGGCCTCGCCGACTGGCGCGGCGAGATGCTCTCGAAGCTCCGCAAGCTGATCACGCAATCCGACCGCGGCGTCACCGAGGAATGGAAATGGGGCACCGCCGCCTGGTCGCACCACGGGCTGATCTGCACCGGCGAGACCTACAAGAAGGCCGTCAAGCTGACCTTCGCGAAGGGCGCCTCGGTGCCCGACCCCGCGGGCCTCTTCAACTCCAGCCTCGACGGCAACGTGCGCCGCGCGATCGACTTCCACGAAGGCGACAAGCCGGACGCCGAAGCGCTGAAGGCCTTGTTCCGCGCCGCGATCGCGGTGAACAAGGCGTCGGCGTCCTGACCAGGCCTTCAGTCGCCGATGTGAATCGTCACCACCGCGGCACCGACGCCGCCGTGCCGGTCGGTGACGGCGTAGACGAAGTAGTCGACGCCGCTGGTCATGCCTACGGGCGGCGTATAGGTGACGGTGCGGCCGTTCAACACCGCCTGGCCGCCGAAGCTGGTGGCCGTGCCGGGCAACGCGTATGACAACGGCCCCCATCCGCGGTCGTGCGTGAGCCGGGACAGGTGGATCTGCGCGGGCACGCCGGCGGCCGTGCGGATCTCGGTGGAGGCCGCGTGGGGCGGCGTGTCGCGGCCGAGCGCGGCCACGCGCTGGTCGAGCCAGCCGGTGATGGATCCGATGACCGTGTTCTCGATGCCCAGGAAGCCGTGGTAGGCCAGCGGCCCGCAGACATCGGGCGACACGCCGTTGCCCGAGGTGGTGACGCGCACGCCGCCGGTGCCGATGCTGAACGACGCATCGTTGCCCGCGGCGACCAGGCTGTCGTAGAACGCGCGCGATCCGGCCGGCGAGACGCCGGCGCAGCCGTCCTCGGCATGCCACACCACCTGCGTGGGACGGCGCACGTACGAGGGCTGCAACATGGGCACGCCAGGCTTGCCCACCCACAGGCGGTGAGTGCCGTCACTGAGGTCCAGGGTGACGGTGCTGGAGCTGACGATGCCGGTGGCGATGAGGTTCTGCGCCACCACCGAGATCGCGCCGCGGCTGGTGCCGGACAGGAACACGGGCAGGCGGCCGGTGCCGAGCGATTCGAGCACGCGGAGGATGTCGACCGCATGGTCGACCGACACGCGGTAGTAGTCGGTCGCGGTGGTCACGTTCGTCGAGCCGGGCACCAGGCGCGGGCCGGGCACCGGCCGGTCCAGCGCCACGGCGAGGTAGCCCRCATCGGCCACGAGTTGTGCGGTGCGCACGACGAAGTTGTTGGCACCGCCGGTCACGTCGCCGGCGCCGGTGTCCAGGTTGCCGCGGATGGCCATGTTGAAGTCGCCGCCGCCGAGCAGCACCACCACCGCCTTCGGCGGCCTGCCGTCGGACGGCCAGTTGACGAAGTAGTCCATCGTCACCGGGCCGTCGATCGAGACGCGGGTGGTGGTGCTGCCGTAGTAGGCGCAGCCGTTGGACTTGGTGCGCGTGGCCAGCACGCCCTCCGGCGTGACGGTGCTGTCCTGCCGGCAGGTGGCCAGCGTGGCATCGCCGTAGACCACCAGGCGGGCCGTGCCTTCGACGGCGAGGCCGCCCCGGTCGGTGACGCGGTAGGTGAAGGAATCGGTGCCCGCGGTGGCCGGGGCGGCGTAGATCACGTGCCGGCCATCGGGCGAGACGGCGGCCGAGCCGGACTGCGGTGCCGACAGCAGCTCGATGCGGTGCGGGCCGCGCTGGTCGGCGTCGTCGACCAACGGCTTCAGCGTGACGACGCTGTCCGTGTGGACGGCGCGGCGGATCTCGGTGAATGTCGGGACATCGTTGCCCGGGCGGGGGTGGGCGTGGACAGCCGCCGCAGCGGCCACGAGCGCCAGGGCGGCGAGGGTTGCTTTCAAGGTCATGGGGGACTCCTCCGTGAGTGGCGGGGAGCGTACGACCAAGATTCGAGCGCCTCAAACCCTCTTGCGGGGGAGCCCTGCCAGGCCCGGCCGCAATTGCTGCCACCGCCTCGTCGGACGCGTCGCCGCGTCAGGGCTTCCCGGCGGGAGCGGGATTCGCGGCGAGGTGGCGGCCGAGAAATTCGAGGAGGGCCGTGTAGTAGCGCACGCGCGACTTCGTCGACGAGAAGCCATGCCCGTCGTCGTCGAACCACATCCATTCCACCGGCTGGCCGGCGCGCTTGAGCGCGTCCACCATCGCCTTGCTTTGCGAGAACAGCACGCGCCGGTCCAGGTTGCCATGCGCGATGAAGATCGGGATGCGCAGGCGATCCGCATGCTTGAGCGGCGAGACCTCGTCCAGCGCGCCGCGGTTCTTGTCGGGGTCGCCAATGCGATCGCGTGAGACCTCGCGCGAGAGAACGGTCGAGTCGTCCCACCAGCCGCTCGACAGCATGTCGGCCAGGTCGCTGACACCCGCGAAGCTGGCGGCGCAGCGGTACAGCGTGGGCGTCTTGATGGCGCCCCACATCGCCGCGTAGCCGCCGTAGCTGGCCCCGACGATGCACACCCGCGCGGGATCGGTGATCTTTTCCTGGATGAGGTGCTGGACGCCGTCGGTGATGTCGTCCTGCATGCTGCGGCCCCACTGGCGGTAGCCGGCATCCTCGAAGCGGCGGCCGAACCCCGTGGAGCCGCGAAACTGCGGCTGGAAGACCACGTAGCCGGAGTCCGCAAGCATCTGGACCTCGTCGTCCCACTCCCACCGGTCGCGAACATTCGGGCCGCCGTGGATCAGCACCACGGTGGGTGCCGGCGCATCGGAGCCGGTGGGCCGCGTCAGGTACGCCGGAATGCTCAGGCCGTCGCGCGCGGCGTACCGCATCGTCTGCTTGGGATGCATGCCAGCCGGATCGATCTTCGGCATCGCCGCGACGATCTCGCTCAGCTTGAACGTCTGCGTGTCCAGCACGTACCAGCGGCCCGGATCGACATCGCCATAGGAGGTGACCAGCACACGCCCGTTCTTGTCGCCCTGCAGGTCGTTGGTGYGCCCCGGCAGCGCGGCATCGATGCTGGTCTGCAGGCCCGCCCAGCGCGCGTCGAACCAGTAGGTGTGCGGGCGCAGGCCGCCGGTGATGACACGCTCGACGTTCGGCGCGTTGAGCCCTTCGATCAGCAGGATGTCGTCTTGCGCATGCGCCGCCATCACCTCGACATGCCGACGCGAGACGGTGTCGTACTTGAAGACGGCCCAGTTGTCGCGCCCCTGCCGCGATGCCACCGCCAGGGTATCGGCCTGCGGCAGCACGTCGAAGGGGTACCAGACCTCGTTGAATGCACTCGCCGGCCACTCCTGCAGGAGTTGCCAGTCCTCGGTCGACGCGCGGCGGTACCAGTTGCTGATCTTCGCGGTGCCGGACCAGCGGCTCGAATCGATCATCTGGACCGCGCGCAGTTCGCCCGATTCGTCGAAGGCCCAGGCCGCGAGCTTGCCGGACAACGAGACGCGGAACTTCTGCCGGCTGCCGGTGCGTGCGTTCACCAGATCGATGTCGTTGTCGTCGACGTCGCGGTAGACCAACACCGATTCGGCCAGCGGTCCGGTCTTGCTCATGCGCCGGATGAAGCGCTCGCCAAGCGTGGCGACCTGCTTGCCGGACAGGTCGATCGAGAACGACTCGCGGTTGTTGTAGTCGACCGCGAGAAGGTCGTTGGCCACCCAGTTCACCGCGATCGGGATCAGGGCGGATCGGTACCGCGGATCGTGCTCCGGCTTGGCCAGGAGCCGTGGCTGAGCCGCATCGCTCTCGAGGTCGATCAGGAAGGCGGCCGTGGCCGTCTTGACGTAGGCGATGCCCGCGACGTAGCGGCCGTCGGGAGACAGACTGAGCGAGCCCACCTGGGTGCCGGGCTCGGCCAGTGCGAGAAACGGGGCGGCCAGCAGGATCGCGGTCGCGAGGATGCGGGTGAGCATGTTCATGCGGGGAATTGTCGCTGGCGGATTGCTGCGCCCGCTGCGACCAAGGCCCGGCAGCACTGCGCCGTCGAACAAAAAATCGCAGCGGCTCGCTAGCCAGGGCCACGCACTTCGGGGCGTGCCCAGCGTGCAATCGTCGCGAAGGCCTCGTCGACCCGGATCGGCTTCGCGATGTGGTCGTTCATGCCCGCCGCCAGCACCTTCTCCCGGTCCCCGACCATGGCGTTTGCGGTCATCGCGATGACCGGCACGTCCTTCAGGTGCGGCTGCTGGCGCAGCATCCGGGTCGCGGTATAGCCGTCCATCACCGGCATCTGGCAGTCCATCAGCACGCAGTCGAAACCCTGGCGCGCCAGGATGTCGAGCGCCTCCTGGCCATCGCACGCGACGCTGACGACGACGCCGGCCCGGCTCAGCAGGTCGAGCGCCAGCTCGCGGTTGATGGCGTTGTCTTCCACCAGCAGCACACGCGCACCGTTCAGGCGGGTGCGGTGCCGCTGCAGCGCCGCTTCGCGGTGGCCGCTGCGCGTCGGGTGGAGCGATTCGAGGTCCAGCGCCGCGAGGCAGGCGTCGAGCAGCGTCGACGGCGTGATCGGCTTGGTCAGCAAGGCACCGACGGCCAGGTGCTGCTGCTCCAGCCGCCGCTGGACTTCATCGCGGCAAAAGGCCGTCAGCATCAACACCGCGGGCGTCGGATGCCGCGCGGCGCGCGCGGCGAGCCGGCGCGCGCACTCCATGCCGTCCATCCCGGGCATCTGCCAGTCGAGCAACAGCAGGCGGTACGGCGCGTGGCGCTCGTCGGCGAGCGCGACCTTGCGCAGTGCGTCGGTGCCGTCGGCCGCGGTATCGGCGTCCAGGCCCAGCGCAGCGGCCATGCCGGCCAGCACCTCGCGTGCGGCTGCGTTGTCGTCCACGATCAGCACGCGGGCACCGCGCAAGCCCTCGTGGCGCAGCGCGGGTATCGGCGCGGGCGGCTCGGCTTGCAGGCCCAGGCGCAGGCTGAAATGGAACCGGCTGCCGCGGCCCGGTTCGCTGTCGACGGCGATCTCGCCGCCCATCAGCCGCACCAGGTGCAGGCTGATCGCCAACCCCAGGCCGGTGCCGCCGTACCGGCGCGTGGTGGCGGCGTCCGCCTGCGAGAACGGCTCGAACAGGCGGTGCTGCTGCTCGGCCGTCATGCCGATGCCGGTGTCGCGCACCTCGAAGCGCAGTTGCACCGAGCTGCTGTCGCGATCGATCACCTCGATGGACACCAGCACTTCCCCGCGCTCGGTGAACTTGACGGCGTTGTTGCCGAGGTTGAGCAGCACCTGGCCGAGGCGGGAGGGGTCGCCCATCAGTGCGGCCGGCAAATCGGGCGGTTCGACGAACAGCAGCTCCAGGCCTTTTTCCTGGGCCCGCAGGCCGACGGTGTTGGCCAGGTTGTCCATCACGCTGCCGATGCTGAACGGGATGAGCTCCAGGTCCAGCTTGCCCGCCTCGACCTTCGAGAAGTCGAGAATGTCGTTGATGATGCCCAGCAGCGATTCGGCCGACGCGTGCACCTTCTGGACGTAGTTGGACTGCTGCGGGTTCAGCCCGCTCTGCAGCGCCAGGTACGACATGCCGAGGATCGCGTTCATCGGCGTGCGGATCTCGTGGCTCATGTTGGCCAGGAACTCGCTCTTCGCGCGCGTGGCGGACTCGGCCGTGTGCTGGGCCCGCTTCAGGTCGGAGATGTCGAGCGAGATGCCGCCGATGGCGTCAGGCCTGCCGCTGCTGTCGTGCAAGGGGAAGACATGGGTCTGGAAGGTGCGCATCTCGCCGTCCGCGCCGGGCATGCGATGTTCCGCGCGCAGCACCTGGCCCTGGGTGGAGACGCGCCGGTCCTCGACCGCCATGCGCTCGGCGTTGGCCCGGTCGAGCAGGTCGCTGTCGCACTTGCCCACCAGCGACTCGCCCGCATGGCCGAGGACGCTCGCGAGCAGCGCGTTGTGGCGCAGGTAGCGGCCTTCGAGGTCTTTCACGTAGATGGCGGCCGGCACGTTCTCGATGATGGCCTGCAAGGCGTTGCGGCTGCGTTCGAGTTCGGCGGTGCGCGCCGCCAGCCGTTGATGGGCAAGGCGCAGGCGCAGCAGCATGACGGTGGCGCCGACCAGCAGGACCACGCCGGCGAGCAGGCCGATCCACAGCCATCGCGGGTGCAGCCCGGCTGCGTCGTCGGCACCTTGGGCGAAGGCCTCACCGGTCGTGGCGGCGAAAAGGCACAAGCCGGCTCCGAGCAGGCACTCTGCCCGGCAGCTACCGTATCCCGGCCGAATGAGTTTCATCGCACGAAACACCCAGTGTCGACGCGGGCCCAGTGTAGAGCGCCGGCTTCGCCGCCACACGGGTAGTGCCGCGCAACAAAAAAGCCCTGGCGCATCGCTGCGTCAGGGCTTCTTGCACTTCATGGTCCTCGTCGGACCTTCATCTGGTGGAGCCGGCGGGAATCGAACCCGCGTCCGCAAGCCATCATCGAGTAGATCTACATGTGTAGCTGACTGATTTGGTTTTGAGGACAGTGGTCGCGCAGCAGCACGCTACCCCCATCCCGAGTCACTTGATTTAGCCCTTGAACCGAGTGACCCGGCTCAGAGCGATTCCATGTGAATGACTTCGCAGCTCTCAGGTTGCCCCTCAAGCCCAGCCCATGGACGTGCTGTTGCGAAGCCCACCGGTATTACGCGGCGGGGGGTAGCCCTTAGGCGGGGTTTAAGCCGCTTGCAGGAACTTTTCGTCGTTCGCAGTTGATGCGATCCAGTGGTTTTACGAGCGAACTGGTGCTCGACATGCACTATCCCGAATCCGCACCCGCGTCGAAACCAGGTCGGCCCCAGGACTGCGTAGTTTAGGCCATCGCCAGCAGCTTCAAGAGCTCATTTGGGGCATGGACCACATGCTGCGCGCCCCACGCCTGCACCGGCTCGCCGACACCCAGGTAGCCCCAGGCCGCAGCCACCGTCGCCATGCCGGCCGCGTGCCCCGCCTGCACGTCGCGCAGGTCATCGCCGACGTACACGCAGTCATCCGCCGCCACGCCCATCTGCCGCGCCGCCTCCAGCAGCGGCGCCGGGTGCGGCTTCGAATGCGGCGTCGTGTCGCCGCTCACCACCGCGCCGGCCCGCACATCGAGTCCCAGCGCCTTCACCAGCGGGTTCGTGAAACGCTGCGCCTTGTTCGTGACGATGCCCCAGCGCAGGCCGAGCGCCTCGATCGCGTCCAGCATCGCCGGCACCGCATCGAACGCGCGCGTGTGCTGCGTCATGCGCTGCTCGTAGCGGTCGAAGAACTCGTCGCGCAGCGCGATGAAGCCTTCGTCCGCCGGCACCACGCCGAGCGCGATGCCGATCATGCCGCGCGCCCCCGATCCCACCATCGGCCGGAACTGCTCGAACGGCAGCGGCGCGAGGCCGCGCGCCGCGCGCATGTCGTTGCCGGTGCCGGCCAGGTCGGGCGCACTGTCGATCAGGGTGCCGTCCAGGTCGAACAGCACCGCCTTCACGCGCAGGCTCACAGCGGCTTCCTGCAGGCGAACAGGTAGTTCACGCTGGTGTCGGCCGAGAGCCAATAGCGCCCGGTCAGCGGGTTGTATTCCATGCCCCGCGTGCCTTCCAGCGCCAGCCCGGCGCTGCGTGCCCATTGCGCCAGTTCGCTCGGCTTGATGAAGCGCGCGTACTCGTGCGTGCCTTGCGGCAGCAGCTTCAGCAGGTACTCGGCACCGACGATCGCGAACATGAACGCCTTCGCATTGCGGTTGATCGTCGAGAAGAACACCCAGCCGCCCGGCTTCGCGAGCGTCGCGCAGGCCTGCACGATCGACGACGGGTCGGGCACGTGCTCCATCATCTCCATGCAGGTGACCACGTCGAACTGCCCCGGCGCCTCGGCCGCCAGCGCCTCGGCCGCCACCTCGCGGTATTCGATGCCGGTGGTGCCGGCTTCCATCGCATGCAGCTGCGCCACCTTCAGCGCCTTGCCGGCGAGATCGATGCCCAGCACGTCGGCGCCCTTGCGCGCCATCGAATCCGCGAGGATGCCGCCGCCGCAGCCGACATCGAGCACCCGCWTGCCCTTCAGCGCAGCGAGCCGGTCGATCCACTCCAGCCGCAGCGGGTTGATCTGGTGCAGAGGGCGGAACTCGCTGTCGGGATCCCACCAGCGATGAGCCAGGTCGCTGAATTTGGCGAGCTCTTGAGGGTCGGCGTTGATCATGAGGGCGTCAGTTTGACATGTCGGGGCTGACATATTCGAAGCAGAGGCTGAGCAGAGGAATCGCCCCGCAGCAGGTATTCCCCGCGAAAACAAAAAACCCCGCCGAGGCGGGGTTTGTGGTGCATCAGCCGAGGCCGATCACTTGTTGCGCGTACCGACCACTTCGATTTCCACGCGGCGGTTCTTCGCGCGGCCTTCGGCGGTCTTGTTGTCGGCGACAGGCTGCTTCTTGCCCTTGCCTTCGGTGTACACGCGGTTCTTCTCGATGCCCTTGCTCACCAGGTAGGTCTTGACCGACTCGGCGCGAGCGACAGACAGCTTCTGGTTGGCAGCGTCGCCACCGATCGCGTCGGTGTGGCCGACGGCGATGATGACTTCGAGGTTCACGCCCGAGGTCTTGCTGACCAGGTCGTCCAGCTTCGTCTTGGCTTCCGGCTTCAGCGTCGACTTGCCGAAGTCATAGAAAGCGTCAGCGGCGAAGGTGACCTTTTCGGAGACCGGAGCGACCGGCACGACGACCGGTGCGGGGGGCGGTGCGACCGGGGCCGGAGCCGCCGGGGCCGGGGCGGGAGCCGGGGCCTGTGCAACCGGAGCCGGTGCAGGCGGCGGCTTCAGCGCGCCGTCGCAAGCCTGGTTGGCAGTCGCCGGCGTCCAGTTGGCATCACGCCAGCAGAGTTCGTTGGAGCCATTCTTCCAGGGAAGGCCGGTGCTGTTGACCCAGTTGTCAGCACCGTTGGACTGCGCGAACGCAACAGACGCGGAAGCGGCGAGTGCGGCGGTTGCGAAGAGCGATGCCACTTTATTCAGTTTCTTCATGATTCTCCTCTTGAGGAATGTCGCAGATGGCCTGCAAAACGTCCAAACCGGAATCGGAAAGGTACGGTGAAACCCTCGGTTCCGAGCGCCCACCACCGTCGACTGATTGTGCCATAGGGCCTCTAGCGCCCCGGATTTTGGCCCGGGGTCGCGGCTTCGTCCTACGAGAGTCGAATCAGATGTTGCGCAAGCACTACAACGGCCGCGAATTAGAATCGCGGATTGCGCTCACGGGCCCGCCAGCGCCCGTCTTCTCCGGCTCCGCCGACGACCTCGAATGACCCAGTTCGCCAARGAAACCCTGCCSATCAGYCTYGAAGAGGAAATGCGCCGCTCGTACCTCGACTACGCGATGAGCGTGATCGTGGGGCGCGCACTGCCCGATGCGCGCGACGGCCTGAAGCCGGTGCACCGCCGCTCCCTGTTCGCGATGCACGAACTGAACAACGACTGGAACCGGCCCTACAAGAAGTCGGCCCGTATCGTCGGCGACGTGATCGGCAAGTACCACCCGCACGGCGACCAGTCGGTCTACGACACCATCGTCCGGCTGGCGCAAGACTTTTCGATGCGCCACATGCTGGTCGACGGCCAGGGCAACTTCGGCTCGGTCGACGGCGACAACGCCGCGGCGATGCGCTACACCGAAATCCGCCTCTCGAAGATCGCGCACGAGCTGCTCGCCGACCTCGACAAGGAAACGGTCGACTTCGGCCCCAACTACGACGGCTCCGAGAAAGAGCCGCTGGTGATGCCCACGCGGATGCCCAATCTGCTGGTCAACGGCTCCGGCGGCATCGCGGTCGGCATGGCCACCAACATCCCGCCGCACAACCTCAACGAGGTGATCGACGGCTGCCTTCACCTGCTGAAGAACCCCGAGGCCACGATCGACGAGCTGATCGAGATCATCCCGGCGCCTGACTTCCCCACCGCCGGCATCATCTACGGCACCAGCGGCGTGCGCGACGGCTACCGCACCGGCCGCGGCAAGGTCGTGATGCGCGCGAAGTGCCATTTCGAAGACATCGACAAGGGCTCGCGCCAGTCGATCATCGTCGACGAGATCCCGTACCAGGTGAACAAGAAGACCCTGCTCGAGCGCATGGCCGAGCTGGTCCACGAGAAGAAGATCGAGGGCATCAGCCACATCCAGGACGAGTCCGACAAGTCGGGCATGCGCGTCGTGATCGAGCTGAAGCGCGGCGAAGTGCCCGAGGTCGTGCTGAACAACCTCTACAAGCAGACGCAGCTGCAGGACACCTTCGGCATCAACATGGTCGCGTTGATCGACGGCCAGCCGAAGCTCTGCAACCTCAAGGACCTGGTCAGCATCTTCCTCGAGCACCGCCGCGAGGTCGTGACCCGCCGCACCGTGTTCGAGCTGCGCAAGGCGCGCGAGCGCGGCCATGTGCTCGAAGGCCTGGCGGTGGCGCTGGCCAACATCGACGAGTTCATCGAGACGATCAAGACCTCGCCGACCCCGCCGGTCGCGAAGGCCGCGCTGATGAGCAAGTCGTGGGATTCCTCGCTGGTGCGCGACATGCTCTCGCGCGCCGAGGGCGAGACCCCGGGCGGGCGCGACGCCTACCGCCCCGAAGGCCTGCCGCGCCAGTACGGCATGCAGGCCGACGGCCTGTACCGCCTCTCCGACGACCAGGCCGGCGAGATCCTGCAGATGCGCCTGCAGCGCCTGACCGGCCTCGAGCAGGACAAGATCGTCGGCGAGTACAAGGAAGTGATGGCGCAGATCGCCGACCTGCTGAACATCCTCGCCACGCCGTCGCGCGTGACGACGATCATCACCGAGGAGCTGATCGCCATCAAGCTGGAGTTCGGCCAGACCAAGCTCGGCGCGCGCCGCAGCCAGATCGAGCACAACGCGCAGGATCTGGGCACCGAAGACCTGATCACGCCGACCGACATGGTCGTGACGCTCTCGCACACCGGCTACATCAAGAGCCAGGCGCTGTCCGAATACCGCGCGCAGAAGCGCGGCGGCCGCGGCAAGCAGGCCACGCAGACCAAGGAAGACGACTGGATCGACCAGCTCTTCATCGCGAACACGCACGACTACATCCTGTGCTTCACCAACCGCGGCCGCGTCTACTGGCTGAAGGTCTGGGAGGTGCCGCAGGGCTCGCGCAATTCGCGCGGCAAGCCGATCGTCAACATGTTCCCGCTGCAGCAGGGCGAGAAGGTCAACGTGGTGCTGCCGCTGACCGACGGCTTCCGCAGCTTCCCGGCCGACCACTTCGTGTTCATGTCGACCGCGCAGGGCGTGGTCAAGAAGACCGCGCTCGACGAATTCAGCAACCCGCGCAAGGCCGGCATCATCGCGGTCGACCTCGACGAGGGCGACTTCCTGATCGGCGCCGCGCTCACCGACGGCAAGCACGACGTGATGCTGTTCAGCGACGGCGGCAAGGCGGTGCGCTTCGATGAAGACGACGTGCGCGCGATGGGCCGCGGCGCCCGCGGCGTGCGCGGCATGATGCTCGACGACGGCCAGAGCGTGATCGCGATGCTGGTCGCCGAGGACGAGACGCAAAGCGTGCTGACCGCCAGCGAGAACGGCTACGGCAAGCGCACGAGCATCGTCGAGTACACCCGCCACGGGCGCGGCACGAAGGGCATGATCGCGATCCAGCAGACCGAGCGCAACGGCAAGATCGTCGCCGCGACGCTGGTGCGCCCGGACGACGAGATCATGCTGATCACCGACAAGGGCGTGCTGGTGCGCACCCGGGTCTCCGAGATCCGCGAGCTGGGCCGCGCAACGCAGGGCGTCACGCTGATCGCGCTCGACGGCGGGTCGAAACTGAGCGGCCTGCAGCGCATCGTCGAGAACGATGCCAATGCGGACGGAACCGAGTCCGGGGAAGCCCCCGGCGATGGCACGGGCGACGCCCCGACGGAAGGGGAAGCCTGATGAACCGCCACCTGATCACGATCGCGCTGCTGGGCAGCACGGCGCTGGGCGCCTGGGCCCAGTCGACTCCGGCCACGCCGGCCACCGCATCGGCCCCCGCCACGCCGTCCAGCCCTGCGAAGAAGGCCCTGGTGCAGCGCGTGCTGACGCTGCAGCAGCCGGCGCTCGAGAACACCGCCCGCGAGGTGGCCGAGCGCCCGGCGATGCAGCTCACGAACGCCGCGCAGCAGTACCTGCAGCAGCGCGTGCCGGCCGACAAGCGCGAAGCCATGTGGACGCAGGTGCAGGCGGCCGTGCGCAAGTACCTGGCCGAGGCGGTGCCGCTGGTCAAGGACCGCGCGCTGGCGCTGAGCCAGACGGCAC
>NZ_JBFUCB010000028.1:0-23052 GCF_056405435.1 Rhizobacter sp. P1_G5
AGGTAGAACGAGTTGTTGCTCGACAGGTCGCGGCCGTTGGCCAGCACGCGCGGTTTCAGGTCGAGCTCGACGGCCGCGTAGTAGGGGTCCCAGATCGCCCAGGCGTCGACGCTGCCGCGCTCGAACGCGGCGCGCGCGTCGGACGGTGCGAGGTACACCGGCTGGATGTCGGACCACTGCAGCCCGGCGCGGTCGACCGCGCGCACCAGCAGGTAGTGGGCGCTCGACCCCTTCTGCAGCGCGACCTTGCGGCCCTTCAGGTCGGCCAGCGTCGCAAGCGGCGCATCGGGCTTCACGAGGAGGGCCGACGACAGCGGCTTCGGCGGCTCGGCGCCGACGTAGCGCAGGTCCTTGCCGGCGGCCTGCGCGAACACCGGCGGCGTGTCGCCGGTGAGGCCGAACTCGAGGCTGCCGACGGCCAGCGCCTCCAGCAGCTGCGGCCCGGCCGGGAACTCGATCCACTTGACGGTGCTGGCCGGGAAACGCTTTTCCAGCGCGGCCTGCTGCTTCAGCACGACGAGGTTGACGGCGGCCTTCTGGAAGCCGATGCGCAACTGGGCGGGCGCCGATTCTGCGGCGCGCGCGAACCCGGCCAGCGACGCCGCGGCCGCGCCGAGCGTCACCTGCAGCAGCTCGCGTCGCGTGCCTCTCATGGCGCGCTCGCGGTCTTCAGCGCCGTCGGCAGCGCATCGGAGATGCGGATCGCCTTCGGGATCAGCTTCAGCTCGAAGAACGCGTCGGCGATCTTCTGCTGCTGCGCGGCCACGTTCGGCGTGATCGGCACGATGCCGTACGCGAAGCGGCCGGCGGCGACCTCGGCAACGCCGACATCGAGCCCGATCTGCGGCGCGAGGAAGGCAGCCACCTCGCGGCTGTTGCCCTCGGCCCAGCGGTCGAGCCTGGCGAGTTCTTCGACGATCGCGCGGATCACCTGCGGCTGCTTGTCGGCATAGGGCCGCGACGCGAGGTAGAACTGGTGGTTCGAGACCAGCCCCTTGCCGTCGGCGAGCACGCGCGCGCCGAGCTGCTTTTCGGCCGCGGCGAGGAACGGATCCCAGATGACCCAGGCGTCGACGCTGCCGCGCTCAAAGGCGGCGCGCGCATCGGCCGGCGCGAGGAACACGGTCTGGATCTCGCTGTACTTGACGCCGGCTTTTTCCAGCGCCTTGACCAGCAGGTAATGGACGTTGGAGCCCTTGTTCAGCGCGACCTTCCTGCCCTTCAGTTCAGCGACCGAGCGGATCGGCGAATCCTTCGCGACGACGATCGCCTCGCCGGCGGGTGCGGGCGGCTGGTTCGCGACGTAGACCAGGTCGGCACCGGCCGCCTGCGCGAAGATCGGCGGCGCTTCGCCGACGGTGCCGAAATCGATCGAGCCGACGTTCAGGCCTTCGAGCAGCTGCGGGCCGGCCGGGAACTCGGTCCACTTGACGTCGACGCCCTGCGGCGCGAGGCGCTTCTCGAGGTCGCCGCGCGCCTTCAGGATCGTCAGCGTGCCGTACTTCTGGTAGCCGATGCGCAGCTCGGTGCGGGTCTGCGCGAGGGCCGGACCGGCAACGAGGCCCAGGGCCAGCGTCAGTGCAAGGCCGAGGCGGCGGTGCGTCGAGAACAGCGAGTCGATCCGCAGGTTCATGGTGGTACTTCCAGGGGTGGACGGACAGAAGGAAAAAGACACCCCGGCCCCTTGCGGCGCCGGGGTGCCGAATCACCCGGCGTTCATGGCAAGCGGGCGAGGAGACAAGGGTTGCAGCGCGCGGTCGAGGCGTTCGACCAGGGCGTCATCGGGGACGTAGCCGCCGGATTCGTGCGGCACCAGCTGCGCATCGGTGGCGAACACGCCGTCGAGGATGTCGCGTGCGCCGAGTGCGGACAGCACCGGCTTCAACGCGTAGTCGAGCGCGAGCAGGTGCGCGAGGCTGCCGCCGGTGGCCAGCGGCAGCACGGTCTTGCCGCGCAGGCCGTCGGTGGGCAGCAGGTCGAGGAACAGCTTCAGCAGGCCGCTGTACGCGGCCTTGTAGATGGGGGTGGCGACCAGCAGCAGGTCGGCATCGCGCACTTCGTCGAGCGCCGCGCGGATCGATGCGTTGTGTGAATCGGCGTGCAGCAGCGGCGCGGCGGGCAGCTCGCGCACCGCGATCAGGCTGCTGGTGTCACCCGTGCCTTCCAGGCGCGTCTGCGCGAGCTGGAGCAGCCAACCCGAACGCGATCGGAGCGAGGGACTGCCGGAAATGCTGACGATCTTCATGGCGGATCGGGCGGGGTGGTGCCCGGTGGTGACGACGAGCCGCCACGATAGGGACCGGTCGGTCTAACGCCAACGAATGAAAGTGGTTTTGCTTATTGGCTGGGCGCATAGGCCTGCCCGGCGGCCATCGCTTTTCGAGAACCCGCTATCTCGGGGATGTGACCCGGACATCTTTCACCTGACGCGCTCTGGGGCGCTTCGCGAGACTGCGCGGTCGCAACATGATCCAGCTGGGAGAAGGGGATGAAATTCAAGTTGAGTAGAGCAGTCCGATGAGCGAAACCATCGAGCCGGTCTCCAGTCCTCCGGCAACGACCTCCGAGGCAGCCTTCGGTGAAGTGGTCACGCTGATTCGAGGCGCACGTGGACGTGCCACCCGGGCAGTCAATGCCGAAGTCATTGAGCTGTACTGGCGCATCGGTCAGTACTTGCATCAACGCATCGAAGCCGATGGCTGGTCCAAGGGAACTGTCGAAAAACTCGCCGCCTACATCGCCCAACGTGAGCCGGGCCGAAATGGTTTTTCGGCCCAGAACCTCTAGCGCATGCGGCAGTTCTTCCGGGCCTACCCTCAAGACTCGAAACTCTCAACATTGCTGAGAGAGATTTCGTGGTCCTCGCATCTGCACATCCTCAGCCGCACCAAGCGCGAGGAAGAACGTGAGTTCTACATGCGCATGRCCGCCCAGCAAGGGTGGCAGGTGCGCGAAGTGGCGCGGCAAATCGACAGCGGTCTGTTCGAGCGGACCGTGCTCCATCCGCCAAAAGCCTCAACTGCGTTGAGACAGCTGCAGCCTCAAGCTGAACAGCACTTCAAGGACACCTACCTGCTCGACTTCCTGGCCCTGCCAGATCCGCACTCCGAATCAGAACTGCATCGCAGCCTGCTGATGAACCTGGGCCGTTTCCTGACGGAGCTGGGTCGGGACTTCTGCTACATCGGCAGCGAATACCCGATGCAGGTCGGCGGGCAGGACTTCATGCTGGACCTGCTCTTCTTCCACCGCGGCCTGAACTGCCTGGTGGCCATCGAACTGAAGGTCACCGCTTTCGAGCCTGAGCACCTGGGCAAGCTGAACTTCTATCTGGAGGCGCTGGACCGTGATGTGAGAAAGCCTCACGAGAATCCGGCCATCGGGCTGTTGCTGTGCACCAGCAAGGACCACGAGGTGGTGGAGTACGCGCTGAGCCGCACGCTCTCCCCGGCGCTGGTGGCGCAATACCAGACGCAGTTGCCGGACAAGCAGATGCTGGCGATGAAACTGCACGAGCTCTACGCCTTGAGTGCACCGACGACGGCGCAGGACGCCAAAAAATCAGCCGTGCGCAAGAACACGGCGCGCACGCCGCGTCACAACACCTGATCCCTCAGCTGCGGAAACACCTTCCCCACCTTCCCCAGCAGGTAGTCCCCATACGTCCCGTCGAACGCATGCGGGTTGGCCCGGTCCCAGCGCGTCGCGCTGTCGTCGTCGGCCTGCGGCAAGCCTTCGATGGGCTGCACGCGCGCATCGAAGGCCGGATCGAAGAAGAACGGGAACGACAGCCGGTCGCGGCCCGACGTGTTCAGGCGCACGCGGTGCGGCGTCGAGCGGTACAGCCCGCCGGTCATCCGGTCCAGCATGTCGCCGATGTTGCAGACGAAGCTGTGCGGCAGCGGCGGCGCCTCGATCCAGCCTTCACGCGTCCTGACCTGCAGGCCGCCGACATCGTCCTGGCGCAGCAGCGTCAGCAGGCCGTAGTCGGTGTGCTCGCCGACGCCCCACTGCGCATCGGTGCCGGCCGGCACCGGGCGCGTCGGGTAGTTGAACAGGCGGAACAGGATCAGCGGGTCGGCCGTGCAGCGTTCGGCGAAGTAGCCAGGCGGCAGCGCCAGGCTCTGCGCGATGGCACGCATCACGCGGTGGCCGAGGCCGGTCAGCGCCGCCATCGTCGCGAGCAGTGTCTCGCGGAAGCCGGCCAGCGTGGCGTGCTCCGGAAACAGGTTGCGCCCATGCACCGGCGTGCGCGCCCGCACGCGCGGATCGTCGTCGCCGAGCTCCGCGCCGAGGTACAGCCCTTCCTTCCAGTCGGGCCGACCCGAGGTCAGCTCGCCGCCCAGCGGAAAGTAGCCACGCCACGCCCGCCCACCCAGCGCCATGCGCCACTGCAGCTTGGTCGGCTCGTCGAGCGCGAAGAAGCGGCGGCTCAGGTCTTCCAGCCGGTCCATCAACGCCTCGTCGACACCATGGCCGACGACGTAGAAGAAGCCATGCGCGCGGCACGCCTCGCCGATCCGCCGCGCGACCTCCGGCTCCGGCGACGCGAGGTCGATCACCGGCACATGCTGCTGCAGCGAGAGCACCATCAGCGCATCAGAAGGGTTTGTCGCCCAGCACCGTCGCGCGGTGCATCACGCGGCGGTGCGGCAGGTAGTCGGCGGTGGCGCAGTGCTGCGTCAGGCGGTTGTCCCAGAAGGCCAGGTCGTGCAGCTTCCAGCGCCAGCGCACCGTGTGCTCCGGCTTCGCGACATGCTCGAACAGCAGCCGCAGCAGCGCGTCGCTCTCCTTCGCGGCCAGCTCGACGATGCGGGTCGTGAAGCCCTCGTTGACGAACAGGCCGCGCAGCCCGCTGACCGGGTGCGTGCGGATCACCGGGTGGATCACCGGCGGGTTCTTCGCACGCGCCTCGTCCCAGCGCACGCGCTCGTCGGGCGTGCGGGCGAAGCGGTGCGCGGGAAAGGACTTCACCATGTCATGCTCGGCCGTCAGGCCGTCGAGCATACGCTTCAGTGGTGCCGACAAGCTCTCGAAGGCCGCGATGCCGCTCGCCCACAGTGTGTCGCCGCCCGACGGCGGCAGCAGCCGCGCCGCCATCAGCCCCGCCCCTGCCACGGCACCAGCCGCCGCTGCAGCGCACGCAGCCCCAGCTCCAGCCCGAACGCGATCAGCGCGATCGTGAAGATGCCAAGCAGCACGATGTCGGTGTTCAGGAACTGCGCGGCCGACTGCACCATGAAGCCGAGGCCGCGCGTCGCGGCGACCAGCTCGGCGGCGACCAGCGTCGACCAGCCGACCCCCAGCCCGACGCGCAGCCCGGTCAGGATCTCCGGCAGCGCGCTCGGCAGCACCACGTGGCGCAGCAGCTGCCAGCGCGTCGCGCCGAAGGCCTGCGCGGCGCGGCGGCGCGTCTCGTCGACCTGGCGCACACCGGTGGCGGTCGCGATCACCAGCGGCGCGAAGATCGCGAGCGTGATCAGCAGCACCTTCGACAGCTCGCCGATGCCGAACCAGATCACGATCAGCGGCAGGTAGGCAAGCGGCGGCACCGGCCGGTAGAACTCGATCAGCGGATCGAACACGCCGCGCGCGGTGGGCGACAGGCCCATCCACAGCCCGAGCGGGATGGCGGTCAGCACCGCGATGCCGAGCGCGAGCGCCACGCGCGCCAGGCTCGCGCCGGCGTGCTGCCACAGCGTGGCGTCCATGTAGCCCTCGCCTGCCACGCGCAGGAACTTCTCCCACACCGCGGCGGGCGGCGGCAGGAACAGCGGCTCGATCCAGCGCGCCGCCGTCACCGCCTGCCACACGGCCAGCAGCACCAGCACGCTCAGCAGGCTGATCACGACGGGGCGCGACCACAGCGGCGCGGCAGCCTCGGGCCCAGCCTTCGGCCTGACGGATTCGTCGAGCGCGGCAGGCTGCGTGAGCACACGCACGGTCATCGGAGAGATCGCATCCATCGCTTCGGCTCAGTGCACCGCTTCGTCCTGCGCGAACACCGCGCCCAGCACCTGCTCACGCACCGCGACGAACTCGGGCAGCGACTTGATCGCCCGCGCCGCCTCGCCCTGCGCATGGCGGCGGCCGAAGTCCAGCGCACGTTGCTGCACGATGCGCGCCGGCCGGCGCGACAGCACCACCAGGTCGGTCGCGAGGAACACCGCCTCCTCGACGCCGTGCGTCACCAGCACGATGGTCTTGCCGGTGGCCTGCCAGACCTTCAGCAGCAGCTCCTGCATGCGCTCGCGCGTCAGCGCATCGAGGGCGCCGAACGGCTCGTCCATCAGCAGCACCTCGGGGTCGGCGGCCAGCGCGCGGGCGATACCGACGCGCTGGCGCATGCCGCCCGACAGCTCCCACACCGGCCGCGTCTCGAAGCCCTCCAGCCCGACCAGCGCGAGGAACCCGCGCGCCCTGTCCTCGCGCGCCGCGCGGCCCCCACCGCGCAGGCGCAAGGGCAGGGCGACATTGTTCAGCACGTCGAGCCAGGGCAACAGCGCGTCGTCCTGGAACACGACGCCGCGGTCCGCGCCGGGCCCGGTGATCGGGCGGCCCGACACCGACACCCGCCCGCCGCTGGGTGTCACGAACCCGGCGATGACATTCAACAAGCTGGACTTGCCGCAGCCCGAGGGCCCCAGCAGCACCGCCAGCGCGCCTTGCGGCACCTGCCAGTCGATGGCATCCAGCACGGGGGTGTTCACAGCCGTGGTCGACCCTGCAGCACCCCGGTACCCTACAGTGACCGCCTGCAGTTCGACCACGGCGTGAACTCCTTCGTGTCTCGTTGGTGCGTGTTCAGCGTGCGGTCGCGACGGCCTGGCCCGAGGCCTTGGCCGCGGCCTGCACGTGCTTCACGCTCACATAGCTGCCGTAGTCGGCCAGCACCTGGTCGACCTTGCCTTGCTCCTTCAGGAACTTCGCGGTGTCGGTCAGCGCCTTGACGGTGCCCCCGCCCAGCAAGGCCGGCGAGGCCTGCTCCGCGAGCGTCGGGAACTTCGAGCCGGCCAGCAGCTCGGGCACGTCGGCGGCGGTGGCGCCGGTCAGCTTGACGATCTTGTCGACGTTGGCCTGGTTCGCGACGAAGGCCTTCGCATCCTTGCGGTAGGCGGCATACGCCTCGCCGGTGATGCGCACGAACTGCGCGACGAACGCCGGGTTCTTCTGCGCGAAGTCACGGCGCACGATCCACGCATCGAAGGTCGGCGCACCCCAGGTCGCCACGTCGGCCGAGCTGGTCAGCAGCTTGCCGCTCTCCTTGATCTTGCCGAGCGCCGGATCCCACACATAGGCGGCGTCGATGTCGCCGCGCTGCCAGGCCGCGGTGATCTCGGTCGGGCGCAGGTTGATGACGTTGACCTTCTTCGCATCGATGCCCCAGTGCTTCAGCGCGGCCAGCAGGCTGTAGTGCGTGGTCGACACGAACGGCACCGCCACCTTCTTGCCGACCAGGTCGGCCGGCTTCGCGATGCCCGAACCGTTGCGCACGACCAGCGCCTCGGCGCTGCCGATCTCGGCGGCGACCAGGATGGTCTCGATCGGCAGCTCCCGGCTCGCGGCAGCGGCCAGCGGGCTGGAGCCGACGTAGCCGATCTGGATGTCACCCGACGCGACGGCAGTGATGACTTCGGCACCGCTCTCGAACTTGCGCCATTCGATGGCCTGGCCGGTGGCTTTCTCATAGAGGCCGTCGGCCTGCGCGACCTTGGCCGGCTCGACGACCGTCTGGTACGCGATCCGCACCGGCTGGGCTTGCGCAACGGCCGAGCCCGCGGTGGCGAACAGGCCGAGCGCGATGGCCAGGGCCTGGACGATGGAAGCACGACGGGCTGCGCGACGGGTGTGTGTCATGGTTCTCCTCCTCGGGTGTCGATGCGACTGCAAGGCCTGCACGGTACGGCGCGCCGCCGCCGATCCGAACGAAGCTTTTCGGATGTGCTCATGCCGGCTGTGCGGCGGGCGAATATCGAAGCACGCTTTTCTTCGTTCGCCGCGGCAATTGGTGGCGATAGCCTTCATTCGACATTGATCGCTGAAGGAGACCGCCATGTCCGCCGTGCTCGCAGAATTCCCCCGTCCCACCGTGCTCGAAGAGGCCCGCCAGCGCGCCCGTGACGGCCAGCTGCCGTTCGCCGGCAGCCTGTCGCCGGTCGATGCCTGGGCGCTGACCCGCAGCGGCCAGGCCGTGCTGGTCGACGTGCGCACCGCCGAAGAGCGCAAGTTCGTCGGCCACGTCGCCGAGAGCGTGCACGTGCCCTGGGCCACCGGCACCAGCCTGACGCGCAACCCGCGCTTCGTGCGCGAGCTGGAGGCCAAGGTCGCCAAGCCGGCGGTCGTGCTGCTGCTGTGCCGCAGTGGCAAGCGCTCGGCGGCGGCGGCCGAGGCCGCGACCAAGGCCGGCTTCGCGCAGGCCTTCAACGTCAGCGAAGGTTTCGAGGGCGAGCTGGATGCGCAAGGCCAGCGCGGCCACGCCGACGGCTGGCGCTTCCACGGCCTGCCGTGGATCCAGGATTGACCATGTCGGCATCTGCCTTCGACGTGGCCGAGGTCGTCGCCGGCCTGCGCGCTGCCCGCACCCGCTGGCGCGAGTCGCAGCAGCGCCAGCGCGAACCCGGCGGCCGCGAACTGCCGTCACGCGAGGCGCTGCAAGGCATCGTCGAATCGCTGCGCGGCGTGCTGTTCCCGATGCGGCTCGGCCCGCCCGACCTGCGCCAGGACAGCGAGGACTGGTACATCGGCCACACGCTCGACACGCTGCTGCATGCGCTGTGCGCTCAGGTGAAGCTCGAGCTGCGCCATGCTGGCCGGCACGAGGTCGACGCCGAAGACCTGGTGCGCCGCTTCGCCGCGTCGCTGCCCGCGATCCGCGGCCTGCTCGACAGCGACGTGCTGGCCGCCTTCCACGGCGACCCGGCCGCGCGCAGCGTCGACGAGGTGCTGCTGTGCTACCCCGGCATCGACGCGATGGTGCACCACCGCGTCGCGCACCGGCTGTACGAGCTGGGCGTGCCGCTGCTGGCGCGCATCGTCGCCGAGCTGGCGCACGGCCGCACCGGCATCGACATCCACCCGGGCGCGACCATCGGCGCCGGCTTCTTCATCGACCACGGCACCGGCGTCGTGATCGGCGAGACCGCGGTGATCGGCGAGCGGGTGCGCGTCTACCAGGCGGTGACGCTGGGCGCGAAGCGCTTCCCGACCGACGACGACGGCAAGATCCGCAAGGGTCTCGCACGCCACCCGCAGGTGGAGGACGACGTGGTGATCTACGCCGGCGCGACGCTGCTGGGCCGCATCGTGATCGGCCGCGGCTCGACGATCGGCGGCAATGTGTGGGTCACCGACGACGTGCCGCCGGGCAGCCAGGTCACGCAGGCAACGACTCGCCAGGATCGCCGGCCATGAGCACGACGCTGCGACAGCGCTTCGGCCAGGTGGTGCGCCGCACGCGCGAGGACCGCGGCTGGTCGCAGGAGCAGCTCGCCGGCCGCGCCGACCTGAACCGCTCCTACCTCGGCGAGATCGAGCGCGGCACCGTGATGCCGTCGATCGAGACCGCCGCCAAGCTCGCCGCGGCGCTGGGCGTGAGCCTGTCGTCGCTGATCGCGCGCTTCGAACTGGGGACGCCTGCCTGATGACATGACACGCGAGTCACCCTTTGATGGCGATAGCCGGTTGATCGGCGCACGGGCGCTGGCGACACTGCGCCCGCTTATCTGATCCCCGCATAACTTCATTCGTTTTTCGTTTCAGGAGTTCCTCCATGGCTGACACCCAGCAACAGCTGGCCCTTGGCGACAACGCCGCCCGGCAACTTGCCAACGCGACCAAGACGGCACCGACCCTCGCGACGCTGACGCCGCGCTGGCTGACGCACCTGTTGCAATGGGTGCCGGTCGAGGCCGGCATCTACCGCCTGAACACGGTCAAGAACCCGCAGGACGTGCTGGTGGCCTGCTCGTCGCAGCGCGACGAGGGCGAGCTGCCCAGCACCTACGTCGACTACGACGAGCGGCCGCGCGAGTACTTCCTGAACGCGGTCAGCACCGTGCTGGACGTGCACACCCGCATCTCCGACCTCTACAGCAGCCCGCACGACCAGATCAAGGAGCAGCTGCGCCTGACGATCGAGACCATCAAGGAGCGGCAGGAGAGCGAGCTGATCAACAACCCGGACTACGGGCTGCTCGCCAGCGTCGCCGACGAACAGCGCGTGTTCCCGCTGACCGGCGCGCCGACGCCCGACGACCTGGACGAGCTGCTGAGCAAGGTCTGGAAGGAGCCGGCGTTCTTCCTGACGCACCCGCTGGCCATCGCCGCGTTCGGCCGCGAATGCACCCGCCGCGGCGTGCCGCCGCCGACCGTCAGCCTGTTCGGCTCGCAGTTCATCACCTGGCGCGGCATCCCGCTGATCCCGTCCGACAAGGTGCCGGTGGCGGACGGCAAGAGCAAGATCCTGCTGCTGCGCGTCGGCGAGAAGCGCCAGGGCGTCGTCGGGCTGTACCAGCCGGGCCTCGCCGGCGAGCAGAGCCCGGGGCTGTCGGTGCGCTTCATGGGCATCAACCGCAACGCGATCTCGTCGTACCTGATCTCGCTGTACTGCTCGCTCGCGGTGCAGGTGCCTGATGCGCTGGCCGTGCTCGAGGACGTCGAGATCGGCAAGTTCCACGAGTATCCCGACACGTACAAGTGATGAGCACGATCGACGCGTTCGACCCCGCAGCGATCGCGAAGCTGGCGGGGGAACTCTTCGCGAACTGGCCCGGGGCTGCACCGGCGGCTCCGTCATTCGCTCCCTCGGTGCCGGCGAATGCGCACCCGGCCGGCTTCACGCCGCCGCCGGGCAGCAGCGGCCCGGCCACACCGAACGTGCAGCCGCTCACTGCCGCCGTTCCTGGTGGCAACCTGGTGCCAAGCTCGCCGCAGCATCCGGCCGCGTTGGCGGCGCAGCTGCCATCGTCGCTGCCGCATGCGCCGGCCGGCAACGGCGTGCCCGACCTGGGCTACACCGCGGCGCCGGCCTGGGATGGCCGCTTCGGCAGCTCGTCCGCCGGTGTGGCACCGGTCTCGCCGTCGTTCTACTTCCTCGAGACGCCGCGCCATCCTGGGCAGCGCGCGCTGGGCGAGCCCAGCCATGCCGCACCGGTGAAGCCGGCCTTCGACGTCAACGCGGTGCGGCGCGACTTCCCGATCCTGCAGGAGCGCGTCAACGGCCGTCCGCTGGTCTGGTTCGACAACGCCGCCACCACGCAGAAGCCGCAGGCGGTGATCGACCGCATCAGCCACTTCTACGAGCACGAGAATTCGAACATCCACCGCGCGGCGCACAAGCTGGCCGCGCGCGCGACCGATGCGTACGAAGGTGCGCGCAAGACGGTGCAGCGCTTCCTCGGCGCCGCGTCGGTCGACGAGATCGTGTTCGTGCGCGGCACCACCGAGGCGATCAACCTGGTCGCCAAGAGCTGGGGCGCGAAGAACATCGGCGCCGGCGACGAGATCATCGTCTCGCACCTGGAGCACCACGCCAACATCGTGCCGTGGCAGCAGCTCGCGGCAGAGAAGGGCGCGGTGCTGCGCGTGATCCCGGTCGACGACCGCGGGCAACTGAAGCTCGACGAGTACCGCAAGCTGCTCGGCCCGAAGACGAAGCTGGTGTCGGTGACGCAGGTATCGAACGCGCTCGGCACGGTGGTGCCGGTGCAGGAGATCGTCGCGCTCGCCCACGCGGCCGGCGCGAAGGCGCTGGTCGACGGCGCGCAGTCGGTGTCGCACATGCGGGTCGACGTGCGCGCGATCGATGCGGACTTCTTCGTGTTCTCCGGCCACAAGCTGTTCGGCCCGACCGGCATCGGCGTGCTGTACGGCAAGCAGGAGATCCTGGAGGACATGCCGCCGTGGCAGGGCGGCGGCAACATGATCGCCGACGTGACCTTCGAGAAGACGGTCTACCACGGCGCACCGACGCGCTTCGAGGCCGGCACCGGCAACATCGCCGATGCGGTCGGGCTGGGCGCGGCGATCGACTACGTGCAGCGGCTCGGGCTGGATGCGATCGCGCAGTACGAGCACGCGCTGCTCGGCTACGCGACGCACGCATTGCAGCCGATCCCCGGCGTGCGGCTGGTCGGTACCGCGCAAGACAAGGCGAGCGTGCTGTCGTTCGTGCTCGACGGGTACTCGACCGACCAGGTCGGGCAGGCGCTGAACCGCGAGGGCATCGCGGTGCGCACCGGCCACCATTGCGCGCAGCCGATCCTGCGCCGCTTCGGGCTCGAAGCGACGGTGCGGCCGTCGCTGGCGTTCTACAACACCTGCGAGGAAGTGGATCGCTTCATCGCGGTGGTGAAGCAACTCGCGAACCGGCGATAACCCCGCTGGTAGCCCGGATGCCAATCCGGGTTCGTGCACACACCCCGGATTAGCATCCGGGCTACGAGGCGCGTGCTCACGAGGCGCGCGTCTTCATTCATTCTGGAGACAAACCCATGAACGCCACGACCCACCCCGCCGTGCTCGACCTGATCGGCAACACGCCGCTGGTGCGCGTGACGCGCCTCGACACCGGCCCGTGCACGCTGCTGCTGAAGCTCGAATCGCAGAACCCCGGCGGCTCGATCAAGGACCGCATCGGCGTCTCGATGATCGAGGCCGCCGAGCGCGACGGCCTGCTGCAGCCCGGTGGCACCGTCGTCGAGGCGACCGCCGGCAACACCGGCCTGGGCCTCGCGCTGGTGGCGCGCGCCAAGGGCTACCGCGTCGTGCTGGTCGTGCCCGACAAGATGTCGACCGAGAAGGTGCTGCACCTGAAGGCGCTCGGCGCCGAAGTGCACACGACGCGCTCCGACGTCGGCAAGGGCCACCCGGCCTACTACCAGGACTATGCGGCGCGCCTCGCGAAGGAGATCCCCGGCTCGTTCTTCGCCGACCAGTTCAACAACCCGAACAACCCCCTCGCCCATGAACGCGGCACCGGCCCCGAGCTGTGGGAGCAGAGCGGCCACGACCTCGACGCGATCGTCGTCGGCGTCGGCTCGTCGGGCACGCTGACCGGGCTGACGCGCTACTTCCGCACCGCGCAGCCGAAGCTCGAATTCGTGCTCGCCGACCCGGTGGGCTCCATCCTCGCCGACCAGGTGCTGACCGGCACCCATGGCCCGGCCGGCTCCTGGGCCGTGGAGGGCATCGGCGAAGACTTCATCCCGCCGATCGCCGACCTGTCCGGCATCAAGCACGCGTACTCCATTTCGGACGAAGAGAGCTTCGCGACCTCGCGCGAGCTGCTGCGCGCCGAAGGGCTGATGGGCGGCTCATCCACCGGCACGCTGCTGGCCACCGCGCTGCGCTTCTGCCGTGCGCAGACGAAGCCGCTGCGCGTCGCGACCTTCGTCTGCGACACCGGCACGCGCTACCTGTCGAAGGTCTACAACGACAGCTGGATGATCGACGAGGGCCTGCTCGCCCGCACGCAGTACGGCGACCTGCGCGACATCGTCGCGCGCCGGCCCGACGAGGGCGGCGTCGTCAGCGTGACGCCCGACGACACGCTGCTGACCGCGTTCCAGCGCATGCGGCTGGCCGACGTGTCGCAGCTGCCGGTGCTCGACGGCACCCGGCTCGCCGGCGTGATCGACGAGTCCGACGTGCTGATGCAGCTGCAGGGCGACCCGGCGCACTACGGCAACACCGTCAGCTCGGCGATGAGCGCCGCGCTGGAGACGCTGCGCCCCGGCTCGAGCATCGCCGCGCTGCGCCAGGTGCTGGACCGCGGCCTGGTCGCGATCGTCGCCGACGGCGATACATTCCACGGCCTGATCACCCGCTTCGATCTCCTGAACCACCTCCGCAAGGCACGCCGATGAGCTCCAAGGACACCCACCAGTTCGCCACGCGCGTGATCCACGCCGGCCAGTCGCCCGACCCGACGACCGGCGCGATCATGCCGCCGATCTACGCCACCTCCACCTATGTGCAGCAGAGCCCCGGCGTGCACAAGGGCCTGGACTACGGGCGCTCGCACAACCCGACGCGCTGGGCGCTGGAGCGCTGCGTCGCCGACCTCGAAGGCGGCACGCGCGCGTTCGCGTTCGCCTCCGGGCTGGCCGCGATCTCGACCACGCTGGAGCTGCTGGACGCCGGCGCGCACATCATCGCGAGCGACGACCTGTACGGCGGCACCTTCCGCCTGTTCGACAAGGTGCGCACGCGCAGCGCGGGCCACCGGTTCAGCTTCGTCGACCTGTCCGATCCGCAGGCGCTGCGCGCCGCGATCCGGCCGGAGACGAAGATGGTCTGGGTCGAGACGCCGAGCAACCCGATGCTGAAGCTGACCGACCTGGAGGCTATCGCCCGCATCGCGCATGAGCACGGCCTGCTGGCGGCGGCGGACAACACCTTCGCGAGCCCGTACGTGCAGCGCCCGCTGGAGCACGGCTTCGACGTGGTCGTGCACTCGAGCACCAAGTACCTGAACGGGCATTCGGACGTCATCGGGGGCGTCGCGGTGGTCGGGCAGCGCGCCGAAGCGGCCGGCCATGCGGAGCGCCTGGGCTTCCTGCAGAACGCGGTCGGCGCGATCGCCGGGCCGTTCGACAGCTTCCTGACGCTGCGCGGCGTCAAGACCCTGGCGCTGCGCATGCAGCGGCACGGCGAGAACGCATCGGCCCTCGCGCAATGGCTGGAGCGCCACCCGAAGGTCGCGCGCGTGCACTACCCGGGCCTCGAATCGCACCCGCAGCATGCGCTCGCGAAGCGCCAGATGCAGGGCTTCGGCGGCATGCTGTCGGTCACGCTGAAGACCGACCTGGCCGGCTCGCGCCGCTTCCTCGAGGCCTGCGAGGTGTTCTCGCTGGCCGAGAGCCTGGGCGGCGTCGAGAGCCTGATCGAGCACCCGGCGCTGATGACCCACGCGACGATCCCGGCCGAGCAGCGCGCGCAGCTGGGCATCAGCGATGCGCTGGTGCGGCTGAGTGTCGGCATCGAGGACCTGGCCGACCAGCGGGCCGACCTGGAGGGGGCGCTGGCGCGCATCTGAGCCGGAGCATCCAACCAACACGCCTTTGCTTATCCGGATTCAGTCGTTCGCGGATCGATCAGGCTTCGGTAGTCTGCGAACCCTGATTCCAACAACATGCTGAAGAGAACCCTCATGCAAAAACGCCTGTTCCTGTCCACGCTGGTCGCGGCCGCCGCCGCGGTGTTCTCGGTCGGCGCCCATGCCGACCAGCTCGCCGACATCCAGAAGAAGGGCGAGATCGTCATCGGCGTGCTCGGCACCGACGAACCGAACAGCTTCGTCGACCCGAAGACCCGCGACGTGGTCGGCTACGAGGTCGACATCGGCCGCGCGATTGCTGCCAAGCTGGGCGTGAAGCCGGTGTTCAAGCAGCTCGCCGTCGCCGCGCGCATCCCCGAGCTGCAACAAGGCCGCGTCGACCTGCTGGCCGCCTCGCTCACGCACAACAAGGAACGCGAGGCGCTGATCGACTTCTCGCTGACCACCTTCGTGACCGGCCAGAAGGTGCTGGTGAAGAAGGACAGCGGCATCTCGCAGTTGTCGCAGCTGGGCGGCAAGAAGGTGCTGACCGTCAAGGGCGGCACGCAGGAGCCGAACATCCGCAAGGCGGTGCCCACCGTCGACGTCGTCACCTTCGAGACCACGCAGCAGGCCTTCCTCGCACTGCAGCAGGGCAAGGGCGTCGGCTACGTCAATGACGAAGCCTCGCTGATCGACGACTTCGGCAAGCTCGGCCCGGCCGCGAAGAACTACCTGATCATCCCGCAGAGCATCAGCACCGAAGCACTGGCGCTGGGCATCCGCAAGGGCGAGGCCGGCGTGAAGGGCGTCGTCGACGGCGTGCTGCGCGACCTGGAGAAATCGGGCGAGGCCGACAAGCTGTTCCAGAAGTGGTACGGGCCGAACACGCGCCTGAAGTTCCAGTCGCGGGACTTCAAGTTTGTTTCCGACAAGATCGACGGTTAAGCTCGGCTGAAACCTGAATCGGTGCCTCGCCCTCTCACGGGGGCGAGGCACTTTGTTGTTGGGCCGACTTTTCCGCAGTCTTCGCCGTACTTTCCTTCGCCGTGCCTTCCTTCGACTTCTCCCTGCTGCTGTCCGGCCAGTACCACGATGCGCTGGTGGCCGGCTTCGTGCTGTCGCTGCAGCTGACCGCCGTCACGCTGGTGCTGGCGGTGCCGCTGGCCACCACGGTCGCGATGCTGCGGCTGTCGCCGTCGCGGGTGCTGCGCGCCATCGGGGTGTCGTACGTCGAAGCGATCCGCAACGTGCCGCTGCTCGCGCACATGCTGTTCTGGTACTTCGGTGCACCCGAGATGCTGCCCGAGGCGCTGAAGCAGCGCCTGTACGCCACCAACATCGAGGCGATCAGCGCGGTGGCGGCGCTCACGCTCTACACCGCCGCCTACATGGCCGAGGACATCCGCAGCGGCATCCGTGCGGTGCCGCCGGGGCAGATGGAGGCGAGCCGCGCGCTCGGGCTGGGCTTCCTGCAGTCGATGCAGCTGGTGATCCTGCCGCAGGCGGTGCGCATCACGGTGCCGCCGCTGATCTCGCAGACGCTGAACCTGTGGAAGAACACCAGCATCGCCACCGTGATCGGCGTCGCCGAGATGATGTACCGCGCGGCGCAGGTCGAATCGGCGACCTTCCGCAGCGTCGAGGCCTTCGCGTTCGCGACCGCGGCCTACCTGACGATCTCGCTCACCATCACCGGCCTCGCGAGCTGGTACCAGCACCGCTGGCCGGTGCGCTCCAGGTGATGCCACAGATGAGCGCGCGATGATCGAGCTGATCCAGACCTACTGGCTCTACTTCCTGATCGGCCAGTACCCGAACGGGCCGCTGGGCGGGCTCGCACTGACGGTGCTGCTGGCCGCGCTCGGCCTGGTGCTGGCGTTCCCGCTCGGGCTGCTGCTGGGGCTGGCCCGCATCAGCGAGCACCGCGCGCTGCGCTGGCCGGTCACCGCGCTGGTGTTCGCGGTGCGCGGCATCCCGCTGCTGATGGTGGTGTTCTGGGCCTACTTCTTCCTGCCCAGCGTCACCGGCCACAAGACCGACCAGTTCACGACGATGTTGATCGCGCTGGTGGTGTTCGACGGCGTCTACATCGCCGAGATCGTGCGCGCCGGCGTGCGCGGCATCCCGGACGGCCAGATGCACGCGGCACGCTCGCTCGGCTTCGGCCGCTTCGGCGCGCTGCGCTACGTGATCCTGCCGCAGGCGCTGCGCCACATGCTGCCGTCGCTGGTGAACCAGTTCGTCTCGACGATCAAGGAGACCTCGCTCGGCTACATCATCGGGTTGACCGAGGTCGCGTTCATCACGACGCAGATCAACACGCAGGTGTTCACGAAGCCGGTGYAGGTGTATGCGACGCTGGCCGTCACCTACTTCGTGCTGTGCTTCGGCTTGTCGCGCGTGGCGTATGTCATGGAGCGGCGGCTCGCGACGACGCGCGCCTGACCACCAGGCGCTGCCTGCTGGCACTGGGGGAAATTGCCCCCCGGCGTCTTCGAATACGCGCTATAACATTCCCGTCAAACGAAGAGACAACTTCGCAGAGTCCCGAAACGGACTGTCAGGGAGCTGACGACGATGACCGAGCCGCTTGTGCGCGCGTTCGTCGTCACCGGGTGCGTGTCATGGCGTCGGCGGGCCTGAGCCTGCCAGCGGAAGCCCGGTGGACGATCGCCACGCCGAACTGTCGCTGATCTGCCGCGTGCGGACATGGCGATGCGCCCTTGCGCTGAGCGAGGTGGTCGAAACCCTGCGCCCGCTGCCGGTCGAGGCGGTGGCCGGTGCCCCCTTCTTCATGCGCGGCCTGGCCCTGGTGCGCGGTCTGGCGTTGCCGGTGATCGACGCCGCGCGCCTGCTCGATGGCATCGACGCGGTGAGTGCGCCGCGCCGCTTCGTCGTGCTGCGCACCGGCGAGCGCCGTGTCGTGCTGGCGGTCGACGAGGTGCTCGGCGTGCGCGCCGTGCCGATCGATGCACAGCACCCGCTGCCGCCCTTGCTCGACGAGGCCGGCCGTGACGCCGTCGCCTGCATCGGCCGGCTGGACGCCGAGCTGCTGCTGGTGCTGGACAACGCGCGGCTGCTGTCCGACGAGGTGCTGGCATGACGGTTCGCACCGAGCGCTTCCAGGCCTTGGTGGCACGGCGCTTCGGCCTGCAGTTCGAGACCGACCGGCTGGGCTGGCTGGACGGCGTGCTGCAGCGCCAGCTCGACACGGCCGGCATCGGCTGCGAGCACTACCTGGCCGAGCTCGCCACGCCGTCGGACAACCCGGCCGCCGACGATCGCTTCAGCGCGCTGGTGCAGGAGCTGACGGTGCCGGAAACCTACTTCTTCCGCCACCTCGACCAGCTGCGTGCGTTGCGCGACCAGGTGCTGCCCGGCGTGCCGCGCGGCGCGGACGGCGGGCGCTGCCTGCGCGTCCTGTCGGCGGGCTGCGCGTCCGGCGAAGAGGCGTACTCGATCGCCATGCTGCTGCGGGAGGCGCTGCCCGCAGCGTCCTGCACGCTGGCCGTGCTCGGCCTCGACCTCAACCCCGAGATGATCGAGCGGGCCCGCCGCGCGCGCTATTCGGAATGGTCGCTGCGCGAGACCCCGCAGCCGCTGCGCGAGCGCTGGTTCCAGCGCGACGGGGCCGACTTCGTGCTCGATGCCGAGGCCCGCGGCGCGGTCCGTTTCGAGCCGCGCAACCTGTGCGCGGACGACCCCGCGTTCTGGCAACCCGGTTCGTACGACGTGGTGTTCTGCCGCAACGTGCTGATGTACCTCACGCCCGACGACGCGCGGGCCGTGGTGGCGCGCTTCGCGCGGGCGCTGGTGCCGGGCGGCCACCTGTTCCTCGGCCACGCCGAGACACTGCGCCGGCTGTCGGATGACTTCGACCTGCGCCACACGCACGACACGTTCTACTACCAGCGCAAGCCGGGCACGCTGCCGGCCGCCGCGGCGCCACGCGCGCCTGCCGCCGCCACCGAATGGGTGCAGGCGATCGACCATTCCTCCGAGCGCATCCGTCAGCTGACCGTGCCGGGTACACCGCCGCCCCGGGCCGACCCCGGCGATGTGCCGGGCGCGCGGCCGCTGGTGCAGGCGCTCGAGCTGTTCGCGGCGGAGCGCTTCACGCAGGCCCTCGACGTGCTGCAGGCCCTGCCGCCGGCGGCCGCGCCGGACCCCGAATCGCAGCTGCTGCAGGCGGTGCTGCTGACCCACGTCGGCCGCTTCGCCGAGGCCGAGGCGGCCGGCCGCGCGCTGCTGGCCACCGACCCGGCGAACGCCGGAGCGCACTACGTGCTCGCGCAGTGCCGCGAAGGGGTCGGTGACCCGGCCGGTGCCGCCGAATGCCACCGGCTGGCGGCCTGGCTGGACCCGGACTTCGCGATGCCGCGCCTGCACCTGGGCCTGCTGGCGCGCCGTCGCGGCGACATGCGCGCGGCGCGGCGCGAACTCGCCCAGGCGCTCGCGCTGCTGCAGCGCGAGGCGGCGTCGCGCCTGCACCTGTTCGGCGGCGGCTTCGACCGCAATGCGCTGCTCGCGCTGTGCCGCACCCAGTTGCACGCCTGCGGAGCCTGGCCATGAGGTCCGTCGCCACCAGCACCGCCGAGCAGCTGCGGCAGGCCTTCGACGCCTCGTTCGCCGAGCCGCTGCGCGCCGATGCCGAGCCGCCGGACGACTTCCTCGCGATCCAGGTCGATGCCGACCCGCATGCGCTGCGCCTGGCCGACGTCGCCAGCGTGCTGCTGCTGGACGCGGTCACGCCGCTGCCGAGCCCGCTGCCGGAGCTGCTCGGCGTGATCGGCTTTCGCGGCGGGCTGCTGCCGCTGTACGACCTGCGGGCCGTGCTGGGCTACGCCGGCCAGCGGCCGGCGCGCTGGGCGGTGGTGGCGGCCGCCGCGCCGCTCGCGCTGGCGTTCGACAGCTTCGACGGCCACCTGCGGGTGCCGCGCGGCGCGGCCCGGCCCGCGGCCGACCCGTCGGCGGCGCGCCGCCACGTGCAGGAGATCCTGCAAGGCCCCGGCCAGCACGCTGGACAGGTGCGGCCGGTGGTCGCGCTGGCCTCGGTGCTGGACACCCTCACCGCCGCGGCGCGGCGCTGCGCCGCCGGCACGGCTTGATCGACTGACAGACTGACTGACAGGAGCACCGCATGTGGACCTTCGGACGAAAAATCGCCATCGGCTTCGCCGTCTCGTTCCTGCTGCTGCTGGGCATCGGCAGCGTGGCGTACCGCAGCCTCGACTCGCTGACACGCACCAGCTACGCGGTCGCGCACACGCACGTCGTGCTGGAGCACGTCGCCGGCCTGCTCGGCCAGCTGAAGGACGCCGAGACCGGCCAGCGCGGCTTCGTGATCACCGGTGACGAGGCCTACCTGGAGCCCTACCAGGCCGCGGTCGGCGCGGTCGCGCGGCAGGTCAAGGAGCTGCGCGAGCTGACCGCCGACAACCCGAACCAGCAGCGGCGCATCGACGCCGCGCAGGCCCTCGTCTCGGCCAAGCTGGCCGAGCTGCGGCGCATCATCGACCTGCGCCGCCAGGCCGGCCTGGACTCCGCCGTCAAGGCGGTGCTGGGCGGCGAGGGCAAGCGCACGATGGACGAGTTCCGTCAGGTCGCCGAACAGATGGAGCGCGAAGAGCGCGACCTGCTGAAGCAGCGCGCCGACGACGTCGAGGCCACCGCCGCGGGTGCGCGCTCGACCATCGTGCTCGGCACCCTGTTCTGCCTGCTTTTCGTCGGTGCGGCGGGCTACGTGCTGACGCGCTCGCTGACGACCCAGATCGCGGCCGCCGTGCAGCACGTGCAGCGCTCGTCGACCGAGCTGCAGTCGGCGGCCAACCAGCAGGCCGCCGGGGCGCGCGAATCCTCGACCTCGATGACCGAGATCACCACCACCATCAGCGAGCTGCTCGCCACCTCGCGCCAGATCGCCGAGAGCGCGCAGCGCGTGGCCGGCGTCGCCGAGCAGACCGCCAGCGCCGCCGGTGCCGGCGCCGGCACCGTGCAGGTGGCCAAGGAGTCGATCGCGGGCATCCGCCAGCAGGTCGACCTGGTCGTCAACCACATGCTGGAGCTGGGCAAGAAGTCGCAGCAGATCGGCGCCGTGCTCGACATCGTCTCCGAGCTGGCCGAGCAGACCAACATCCTCGCGATCAACGCCACCATCGAAGCCACCGGCGCCGGCGAGGCCGGCAAGCGCTTCGGCGTGGTGGCCGACGAGATCCGCAAGCTGGCCGACCGCGTGGCCGGCTCCACCAAGGAGATCCGCACGCTGATCGAGGACGTGCGCGGCGCGGTCAACACCACCGTGATGGCGACCGAGACCGGCTCGAAGGCGGTCGACGCCGGCGCGCGCCAGTTCGGCGACGTCGCCGCATCCTTCACGCGCATCGCCGCGCTGGTGGCCACCACAACTGAGGCGGCGCGCGAAATCGAGCTGTCGACCAAGCAGCAGACCACCGCGGTCGAGCAGGTCAACATCGCGATCTCCAACACCGCCCAGGCCACCAAGGAAACCGAGGCGAGCTCGGGGCAGACCTTCCAGACCGCGTCGCAGCTGGCCGGGCTGTCCAAGGAACTGCTGCGGCTGGTGCAGCCGCAGGTGGCCGCCTGAGGACCCGGGCACCGCCCGTCACCGCCTGTCACCGCGCGCCGCCCCGATGGTCACCGACCCGTACCGCTACTTCCGCGTCGAGGCGCGCGAGCTGCTGGAGCAGCTGGGCCAGGGCCTGCTCGACCTCGAGAAGGGCGCCGGCGACGCCACGACCGTCGCCCGCCTGCTGCGCGTGGCGCATACGCTGAAGGGCGCGGCACGGGTGGTGCGCCAACCGGCGATCGCCGACCACGCACACGCCCTCGAAGACCTGCTCGGGCCGTGGCGCGACGCGCCGGATGCACCGCCGCGCGACACCGTCGACGCCTCGCTGGCGCTGCTCGACGCGATCGGCGCCGGCCTGGGCGCGCTGGACCTGCCGGCGCCGGCCGCGGCACCCCGGCCGGACCCGCAGTCGCGCGCCACCGCGCCGACCGAGACGCTGCACACGGTGCGCACGGTGCGCGCCGACGTCGCCGACATGGACCTGCTGCTCGACAGCCTGACCCAGGCGCATGCGCAGGTCGCGGCACTGCGCCGCGGCCTCACGGCCACGCTGCGCGCCTTCGGGTTGGCCGACGGGCTGGCCGACCGGCTGGACCCGCGCCGCGGGCGCGCCGATGCGCCGGCCGGCGAGCTGTCGCAGGTGGCCTCGCACGCGATGGCCGAGGAACTGCGCAGCCTGCTCGGCGGCGTCGAGCGCGGCCTGGGCGCCTCGGTCGACCAGATGGACCGCGAGCTGCGCCAGGTGCGCGAGGCCGCCGAGCAGTTGCGGCTGGTGCCGGCGGCCGCGCTCTTCACGCCGCTGGAGCGCACCGTGCGCGATGCCGCCCAGCTGCTGGGCCGGCGCGTGGTGTTCGAGGCCCGCGGCGGCGACGTGCGGCTGGACGCCGAATGGATCGAGACCCTGCAGGGCGCGCTGCTGCAGCTGGCGCGCAACGCGGTCGCGCACGGCATCGAGAGCGAGGCGGCGCGCATCGCCGCCGGCAAACCGGTGCAGGGCCGCGTCACGCTCGAGGTCGCGCGGCGCGACCGGCACCTGGTGTTCCGCATCGGTGACGACGGTGCCGGCATCGATGCGCAGGCCGTGCGGCTGGCCGCCCAGCGCAAGGGCTGGCCGACACCGGCGCTGCGCGAGCTGGACGGCCCGGGCCTGCTGCAGCTGCTGATGCGCGGCGGCCTGAGCACGGCCAGCGTCGTCACCGAAGTGTCGGGCCGCGGCATCGGGCTGGACGTCGTGCGCGACGCCGTCCAGCGGCTGGGCGGCCGGGTCGCCGTGCAGACGCAGCCCGGCGTGGGCACGACGCTCGAGCTGGTGGTGCCGATGTCGGTCGCCTCGCTGCAGGCGCTGGTGGTCGAGGCCGGCGGCCGGCGCGTCGCGCTGCCGCTGGCGGCGGTGCGGCGCGCGCTGCGCCACGGCGCCCACGAA
>NZ_JBFUCB010000029.1:0-22806 GCF_056405435.1 Rhizobacter sp. P1_G5
CCGGTGCCCGCACCGAGCCGCCGGTGTCGGTGCCGAGCGCGAAGTCGCACAGGCCTGCCGCCACCGCGGAGGCCGAGCCCGACGACGACCCGCCGCAGATGCGCAGCGGCGCGGCAGGGTTGAGCGGCGCGCCGAAGTGCGCGTTGTCGCCGTTCATCGAGAACGCGAGCTCATCGGTCACCGTCTTGCCGATGAAGCGCGCACCGGCATCGAGCAGGCGCTGCACCGTCGGCGCGGTCTGCGGCTTGATGCCCGACATCGCCAGCACGAACGGGTTGCCGCCGCCGGTCGGGTAGCCGGCGACGTCGAACAGGTCCTTGACCGCGAAACCCAGGCCCGACAACGGGCCGGTGGATGCGTGGGGCACCGGCGCGTCGGGGTAGGGGACGAAGGCGTGGACAGKGTCGTGCAGGGGCATCGTGTCTCCCGGGGATTCAAGGCAGCGCGCTCACCAGCCCGGCTGCGGCATCGGTGCGCAGGCAGCGCGCCTGGTGGCCCGGCGACAGGAGCACCGGCTCGGGTTGGACGCTGCGGCATTCGGCCACCGCGAGCTTGCAGCGTTCGGCGAAGGCACAGCCCGGCGGCAAGGCCGACAGGTCGGGCGGCGCGCCGCCGATGGTCTCGAGCCGGCTGCCGCGCGCCAGCGCGCCGTGGGCCCGGCTGCTCAGCAAGGCGATGGTGTACGGATGGCGCGGCGAGCGGATCAGCTCGCGGGCGCTGCCCTCCTCGACGATGCGGCCGGCATACATCACCGCGATGCGATCGGCCACCTCGACCGCCGCGCCGATGTCGTGGGTGACGAAGATCACCGACAGCCCGAGCTCGCGCTGCAGCTCGCGCAGCAGCAGCAGGATCTGGATCTGCACCGTGGCATCGAGGGCGGTGGTCGGCTCGTCGGCCAGCAGCAGTTGCGGCCGGCAGGCCAGGGCCAGCGCAATCATCGCGCGCTGGCGCATGCCACCCGACATCTCGTGCGGGTAGGCCGCCAGCCGGCGCTCGGGGCTCGGGATGCGCACCAGCTCGAAGAGCGCCAGCGCGCGCTGTTTCGCGACGGCGGCCGATACCTTGTCGTGCCGGCGGATGGATTCGACGATCTGCGCGCCCACCGAGTACACCGGGTCGAGCGCGAGCAGCGGTTCCTGGAAGATCATCGACGCGACCTTGCCGCGGAACGCCGCCAGCTCGCCGGCCGACATCGCCAGCACGTCGCGGCCCGCCACCCGCACGCTGCCACCGATGCGGGTGCGCCGCTCGGGATGCAGGCGCAGCAGCGTGCGCAGCGTGACGCTCTTGCCCGACCCCGATTCGCCGATCAGCGCCAGCACCTGCCCGCGCTGCACCTGCAGGCTGACGCCGCTGACGGCCTGCACCGGCGCGCGTCCGCCGGTGAACACGACGCCCAGGTCTCGCAATTCCACCATCGGGTCCTGCATCGATTGCCTCTAGGTTGCTGCCGGGTGGCCGCTGCCCGGTTCGTGCATCAGGCAGGCCACGGTGTGCGCGCCGCGCCGCTCGGCCAGCACCGGCGCGCGCTGGCCGCACACCGGCGCGGCATCCGGGCAGCGCGGATGGAAGCGGCAGCCCGCGGGCGGGTCGATCGGGTTCGGCGGATCGCCCGCCAGCAGCGCCCGTTCGGTGCGGTGGTCCGGGTCCATCGACGGCATCGACGACAGCAGCGCCCGCGTGTACGGGTGCAGCGGCCCGGCGTAGAGCGACTCCGACGGCCCGAGCTCGGCCACGCGGCCCAGGTACATCACCATCACGCGATCGCTCAGGTAGCGCACCACCTGCAGGTCGTGGCTGATGAAGACGTAGGTGAGGCCGAACTCGGCCTTCAGGTCGAGCAGCAGGTTGATGACCTGCGCCTCGACCGACTTGTCGAGCGCCGACACCGCCTCGTCGAGGATCAGCAGCCGCGGCTGCAGCGCCAGCGCCCGGGCGATGTTGACCCGCTGCCGCTGCCCGCCCGACAGCTCGTGCGGATAGCGTTCGGCGAAGCGCTGCGGCTCCAGCCCGACGCGGGCCAGCAGGTCGCGGGCCCGCTGCACCGCCGGCCGGCGGCCGCTGCCGTGCACCTGGGGCCCGAAGGCGATCGAGTCCTCGATCGTCAGCCGCGGGTTCAGCGAGGCATAGCTGTCCTGGAACACCATCTGGACCTGCCGATGAAACTCCTTCAGCGGCAGCTCGCGGCCCCCCACGGTGCGGCCGTCGAACACCACCTCGCCGGCGGTCGGCCGGATCAGCTGCATCAGCAGCCGCGCGGTGGTCGACTTGCCGCAGCCCGACTCGCCGACGACGCCGAGCGTCTCGCCCTTGCGCACCTCGAAGTCGACGCCATCGACGGCACGCACGCTGCCGCCGCCGCGGCCCAGGAAGCCCGTGGACAGCGGGTAGTGCTTCTGCAGGCCGCGGATGGTCAGCAGCGGCTGCGCCGGACCGCCGACGTCGTCATGCACAGGACTTGTCGTCATCCCTTGTTGTCCATCGCCGAGCGCAGGCCGTCGGAAAGCAGGTTGAAAGTGATCGAGGTGATGAAGATCATCGCGCCCGGCAAGGCGGCGACCCACGGCTGCACGTAGATCGCCGTGCGCAGCGTGTTCAGCATCAGGCCCCACTCGGGCTCGGGCGGTTTCACGCCCAACCCGAGGAACGACAGGCCCGAGGCCAGGATCATCGACACCGCGATCAGGCTGGTCGCGTAGACGAAGATCGGCCCCAGCACGTTGCCCAGCACGTGCACGCGCACGATCGTGAAGGCGCCGGCGCCCGATGCCCGCGCCGCCTCGACGTAGTCGCGTCCGCGCACCTGCGTCGTGACGCTTTCGGCGACGCGCGCGATCTGCGGGATGAACACGATCGTCAGCGACACCAGCGAATTGAAGACGCCGGCGCCCAGCGTGCCCGACAGCGCGATCGCCAGCAGCACCGACGGGAAGGCATAGAACACGTCGACCGTGCGCATGATCGCGGCGTTGACGAAGCCGCCCGCATAGCCCGCGACGATGCCGATGGACGCGCCGAACAGGAAGGCGCACAGCACCGGCGTGATGCCCATGAAGAGCGACAGCCGCGCGCCGACGACCAGGCGCGACAGCATGTCGCGGCCGAGTTCGTCGCTGCCCAGCGGCAGCCCCGGCGTGCCGATGGGCTTGAGCCGCTGCAGCATCGAGGCCTGGTACGGATCGGCCGGCGCGAGCCAGGGCCCGAACAGCGCGAGGCCCAGCAACATCAGCACGGCGATGGCGGCACCGACGGCCACCGGATCGCGCAGGAAGCGGTGGCCGACCGAGGCCCAGTAGCCGCGCGAACGCCGTGCGGGCGAGGCCGACGGCGACATGACAAGGGTGCTCACGGCCATCCTTTCCTCACTGTCCTCACCCTCGCGCGATGCGCGGATCGAGCAGCGTCTGCAGCACGTCGACCAGCAGGTTCAGCAGCACGAAGAACATCGCCAGCACCAGGATCGTGCCCTGCAGCAKCGGCAGGTCGCGCTGGAAGATGGCGGAGTTCAGCAGGAAGCCGGTGCCCGGCCACGAGAACACCGTCTCGATCAGGATCGAGCCGCCGAGCAGGTAGCCCAGCTGCAGGCCCATCACCGCCAGCGCGGTGGGCGCCGCGTTCTTCACGACGTGGCGGAAGATGCCGAAGCTCGTCAGGCCCTTGGCCCGCAGCCCGACGACGAACTCCTGGTCGAGCAGTTCCGAGACCAGCGCMCGCACCGTGCGCGCGATGATGCCCATCGGGATCACCGACATCGTCAGTGCCGGCAGCAGCAGGTACTGCAGGTGCGCGCCGTCCCAGGCCCAGTCGTCGGAACCGCCGGGGCCGGCACCGGTGGCGGGCAGCCACATCAGCTGCGACGAGAACACGATCACCAGGACCATGCCCAGCCAGTAGTGCGGCACGCTGACGCCCAGCACCGACAGCATCGATGCCAGCCGGTCGATGAACGTGCGGCGGAAGTAGCCCGCCACGAAGCCGAACAGGCCGCCCAGCGCGAAGCCGATCAGCGTGGCCACCACCGCCAGCCGCAGCGTGTTGACCACGGCCTTGAGCACCTCGCCGACCACCGGCCGGTTGGTCGCGATCGACACGCCCAGGTCGCCGTGCAGGGCCCGCCACAGCCAGGCGGCGAACTGCTCGGGGTAGCTGCGGTCGAAGCCGTACAGCTGCCGCAGCTGCGCCTGCAGCTCGGCCGACGCATCCGGCGGCAGGATGGACACCAGCGGATCGCCCGGCGCCAGGTGCACCAGCGCAAAGCACACCAGCGCGACGCCGAGCATGATGGGCAGCGCAAGCACGATGCGCCGGGCCAGGTAGGCAAGCATGCTCAGTCCATCGTCATCGTCGCGATGTCGATGAACCAGCTCTTCGGCTGCACGACGTTCTTCACCYTGGGCGACAKCGCGCGCGGRCCGACGTCGTGCGCRATCCAGACRAAGGGSGCGTCRTCSACGATGTGGGCGTGCARCYKGGCCAGCGCSGCGTYGCGCGMCKTSTCGTCGAARSYGGTRCGSGCATCGGCCACCAGCTTGTCGAYMTCGGCRTTGCCGTAGTAGCCCCAGTTGTTGGACACCGGCGGGAAGGYCTTGGTGCTSACGAARCGCACCATCGCGAAGAACGGGTCCATCGCCGCGAAGCTCACGTTGACGGCGCTGGCGCCGTTGGCCGACGGGTCCTTCGCGCCCTTGCGCCAGTTGGTGAACAGCGTGTTCCACTCGATCACGTCGAACTGCACATCGAACCAACACGCCTTCAGCGACTGCTGCACGAACTCGTTCATCGGCAGCGGCTGCATCTGGCCCGAGCCYGAGGCSGARATCTGCACCTTGACCTTSARCGGCTTGGCGGCCGAGTGGCCGGCCTGGGCCATCAAGGCCTGGCCCGCCTTGACGTCGTAGCGGATGTCGAATGCCGGGTTGCCCCACCACGGATGGCCCGGCGGCACCGTGCCCTTGGGCTCGGCCATCATGCCGCCCAGCAGCTGCTTGAGGCCGCCGCGGTCGACGCACAGGTTGGCGGCCTGGCGCACGCGCTTGTCGAGCCAGGGCGAGCCCTCGGCGAACGACAGCTGCCACGGCCAGACGTGCGGCTGCGCGTTCGAGTAGATCTTGAAGCCGCGCTGCTGGATCTGCGGCATCGCATCGGGCGAGGGCGCCTCGATCCAGTCGACCTGGCCGCCGAGCAGCGCGGCGGTGCGCGCATTCGCCTCCGGCATCGGGATCAGCACCACCTTGTCGATCTTCGGCGTGCGCTTCGCATCCCAGTAGGCCTTGTTGGCGGCCAGCTCCAGCCGCTCGCGCGAGACGAAGCGCGTGACCTTGAACGGGCCGGAGCCCGAAGGATCGGCGGCAAAGGCCGTCCAGGCCTGCTTGGCGCGCTCGGCGGCATCGGTGGTGGCGGCAGGCACCGCCTTCAGCTTGGCGTCCCAGTGCGCGGGCGAGGCCATGAAGAGGTTGGTCAGGTTGATCGGCAGGAAGGAATCGGGCTCGCTGGTGGTGAGCTCCACCGTCAGCTCGTCGATCTTCTTCGCGCTGCGCAGCGTGGGCATGCGCGAGGCGGTCACGCCGACCTGGCTGGCATCGAACTGCGGCGCCGACTTGTCGAGCACCTTGTTGACGTTCCACACCACCGCGTCGGCATTGAACGCCGAGCCGTCGTGGAACCTGACGCCGGGGCGCAGCTTGAACACCCACTTCGTCCTGTCCTTGGCATCGACCGCCCAGGACGTGGCCAGCGCCGGGATCAGCACGCTCGGGGCATCGGCCTTCGACAGGTCCCATTGCGTGAGCGAGTCGTAGATCGGGATGCCGGTGAAGCGGTTGCCTTCGAAGCCCTGGTCGGGCTGCCCCAGCGTGCGCGGGATGTCGGCCGCCGTCATCGCGATGCGAAGCACCTTCTCCTGCGCCATGGCGGCTGCGCCGCACAGCAGCGAGACAGCCATCGCGGGCACGACCATGCGATTGCGCAGGCGCGAAGACAACAACGGGTTCGGGCTCATCGGGTCACCATCCGGGTGGGGTTGAGGGGTTCACGGGCTCGACACCGGATATGCAAGCGCTGTGCCAAACGGCTTGCCGTGTATCGATAATCGATACCACAAGACTCTTTTTCGATACCTGGTGACTGTTTGTCCATATCATTGGCTCGTAACTTGCTGTCCGCCCGGCGCTGCCATTCAACCCCTTCCATCTGCACTCACTCCGTGAACAACACCCTTTCCGCACCCGCCACGCTCCAGGTCGATGGCGCGCGCCTGTGGCAATCGCTGATGGACCTGGCGCGCATCGGCGCGACGCCCAAGGGCGGCGTGCGCCGCATCGCGTTGACCGACGAAGACCGCCAGGGCCGCGATCTCGTGCTGCGCTGGTTCCACGAGGCCGGCATGGCGGTGCGCATCGACGAGGTGGGCAACGTGTTCGCGCGGCGCGACGGCACCGACCCCGCCGCGCGCGCGGTGGCCACGGGCAGCCACATCGACACCCAGCCCTCGGGCGGCAAGTTCGATGGCAACTTCGGCGTGCTCGCGGGCCTCGAAGTGGTGCGCACCCTGAACGATCACGGCATCTGCACGCGCGCACCGATCGAGGTCGCGTTCTGGACCAACGAGGAAGGCACGCGCTTCACGCCGGTGATGATGGGCTCGGGCGCGTTCGCCGGCGTGTTCGACACCGCGCGCATCCTCGGCGAGCAGGACCTGGCCGGGCTGGCGGTGGGCGACGAGCTCGAGCGCATCGGCTACCGCGGCACGCAGGCCTGCGGCGAGGTCCCGGGCGGCATGTTCGCGGCCTACTTCGAGGCGCACATCGAGCAGGGGCCCGTGCTCGAGGCGCAGGGCCTGCCGATCGGCGTGGTGCAAGGCGCGCTCGGCCAGCAGTGGTACGACGTGACGGTGACCGGCATGGACGCACACGCCGGCCCCACGCCGATGGGGCTGCGGCACGATGCGATGCTGGGCACGGCGCGCATGGTCGAGGCGGTCAACCGCATCGCGCTGGCAGAAGCGCCCGACGGCCGCGGCACGGTGGGCTTCGTCCAGGTGACGCCCAATTCACGCAACGTGGTGCCCGGCGAGGTGCGCTTCTCGGTGGACTTCCGCCACGCGCAGCAGGCGGGCCTGGACCGCATGGACGCCGCGATGCGGCGCGAGTTCGCGGCCATCGCCGATGCCGGCCGGCTGCAGGTGGCGATCGCCCAGGTGGTGAAGTTCGACCCCTGCGCGTTCGACGCGGCCTGCGTGGGCAGCGTGCGCCGGGCGGCCGAGGCACTCGGCCTGCCCAGCATGGACATCGTCAGCGGCGCCGGCCACGATGCCGTCTACGTGGCCCGCGTGGCCCCCACCGGCATGATCTTCGTGCCCTGCAAGGACGGCATCAGCCACAACGAGATCGAGGACGCACTGCCCGAGCACATCGCGGCAGGCGCCAACGTGCTGCTGCACGCGATGCTCGACAGGGCGTCCTGATCAGTGCGTCATCGCGAGCGAGATCGCGCGCGCGCACTCGATGACCATCGGCGCCAGCTGCTTCTGCGCCTCGTCCATCGTCCAGCGGCTGGTGGGCGGCGACACGTGCACGGCGCCCACCGGGCGGCCGGCACTGTCGATCACCGCAGCCGCCAGGCCCATGTCGCCGAGGAACAGCTCCTCGCAGTTGGTCGCGTAGCCGACCTTGCGGCACAAGGCGACGCGCTTCATGATCGCGTCGACGTCGGTCAACGTGGCGGCCGTGCGCCGCTCGCGCGCCGAAGCCTCCAGCAGCGCGCGGGCCTGCGCTTCCGGCAGGCGGCTCAGGAAGGCCCGGCCGGAGCTGGTGCAGTACATCGGGATGCGCATGCCCACCGGCGTGAGCACCGGGATGAACTTGGGCGCCAGCAACTGGGCCACGTAGACCATCTCCTGGTCCACCGCCTCGGTGAGGCTGGCGGTCTCGCCGCTGGCGTTGGCAAGCTGCGACAGGTAGGGATGCGCCGCGCGGATCAGCGGATGCGCAGCGAGGTAGTTGAACCCGATCTCGATGACCCGGGGCAGCAGCTGGAAGCGGCGCGTCTGCGGATGCTTGCCGATGTAGCCCAGCACCTGCAGCGTGTGCACGGTGCGCTGCACCGAGCCCTTGCTCATGCCGGTGAGGGTGGCCAGCTCGACCAGCGTCATCGTGCGATGCGCGGCATCGAAGGCCCGCAGCACCTGCAGGCCCTTGTCGAGCGAGACGTTGTAGAGCGCGTCGGCCGCCGGCGGCTCGGCGACGCRTGCCTGCTTCTTCGGAAGCGTTTTCCTGCTCGCTGCCATGCGGCTGAGCCCCGGCTGAGTATCGATGATCGATTCTAGATGACCGACATTCGATCTCGATGGAGATCAGGCATTCTCGACTGCCACTGATGTGCCGCGCGCGTTTCGACCACCCGCTGCACGACGAAGGCGGCGTCGCGCGCGATGCCCGAGAAGCGCCCCGATCCCCACGTGTGCAGCCAGGGCAGGCCGATGAAGTAGAGGCCGGGGACGCGGGTCACGCCGCGTTCATGGACGGGATGGCCGCGCCCGTTGAAGACGGGCGCATCGAGCCAGCGGAAGTCCGGCGCGAAGCCGATGCACCACACGACGCTCGTGATGCCCGCACCGCGCAGCGACAGCGATTCGCGCTCCTCGAGCGGTTGCCACACCGGCCGGTAGGCGCCGCCGGGGGGCGCCTGCAGGCCGCGCTCGGCGATGTGGCGGTCGATCGAGGCGTTGATGCCGTCGTAGGTGCGATCGGCCTGGTCCAGCACCTCGCGCAGCCGCGGTGCGAAGCGCAGCGTGTCGCCGTCGCCGTCCAGGCCGGTGAGCACGCCGTAGAGCTCCATGCCTTCCGTCGCGAAGCGGCGCAGGTCGATGTCGCGCCCGCCGTCGCGGCCGGTCACGTAGTGGTTGGTGTTGTCGCGCACGCCCTCGCGCAGCGGATGCCGGCCCACGGGCATGTCGTAGTAGCCCATGTCGGCCAGCCAGTCCACCACGTCGCGGCCGCGGTAGAAGCGCGCGCAGCGCGGTGCGTCGCCGACCGCGAGCACCACCTCGCGACCCGCGAGGTGCAGGTCTTCGGCGATCTGCGCTCCGCTCTGCCCGGACCCCACCACCAGGACCCGGCCGGGCGGCAACTGATGCGCGTTGCGGTACTGCGCCGAATGGAGCTGCGCGATGCCGGGCGGCAGCCGCTCGGCCAGGCGGGGCACGATGGGCTCGTGGTAGCCGCCCGAGGCCACGACCACCTGGGCCGCCGTGCACTCGCCCTCGCTGCTGCGCACGAGGAAGCCGCCCCGATCCCCGTCACCTCCCTGCGGCGTGACCCGCTCGACCGCCACGCCTTCGCGCAGCGGCGCGTTCACGTGCGCGCGGAAGGCCTCGAGGTACTGCACGATCTCGTCCTTCTTCATGAAGCCGTGCGGCTCGCTGCCGCGGTAGGCATGGCCCGGCAGCGCGCACTGCCAATTGGGCGTGACGAGGCAGAAGTTGTCCCAGCGCTGCGTCTGCCACACGTGCATCGCGCGGTGCTTCTCGAACACCAGGTGCTCGATGCCTTCGGCCTGCAGGCCGTGGCTGATCGACAGGCCGGCCTGGCCGCCGCCGACGACGACGACCTCGTGATGGGGCGGGTGGGGGCTCTTCATGGGCAACTCCTCGGGAAGGTCAGGCAGGTTCGAACGAGAGCACGCGCACCCGCGCATCGGCGCGGTGCGCGAATGCGGCGACCTGCGCCTCGGTCTGCACGAGCTGGTCGCCGGCGCGCGAGCACGTGAAGCCGAACTTCGCCTGCACCCGTTCGTTGGCGATCGCGGTGGCCTCGCGCACGCGGCGCAGCAGGTCGTCGAGCGCGTAGTCCTCGCCGGCGCGCAGGTAGTCCTGGATCACGAGCGAGGGCGAGTAGCAGAGGGTCTCGCTGGCGTCGGGCCAGCGCAGCCGGTAGTGGAGTGCGGGCATGGCGATGTCGGCTCAAAGGGGAATCGGAAGGCGCTCGATGCGGGCGGGTGGGTGGATTCCGGCGTGCAGCGTGCGCAGGTACCAGGCCTCATGCAGCGCCGCGCTGCGTTCCCAGGCATGGGCACGGCACACGGGCGGCGGCTCGGCGAGCCTGGGCATGCGCGCGGCCGCCTGCAGGCCGGCGGCGATGGAGTCGGTGTCTTCCGGGTCGCACCATGCGACGGCGGGGCTGTCGGCCAGGTGCTCGGTGAAGGGCGGCCGCTTCGACACCAGCACCGGCGTGCCGCAGGCCAGCGCCTCCAGCGCGACCAGGCCGAAGCCTTCCACCAGCGAGGGCATGGCCAGCACGCGGGCGCGGCGCATGAGCGCGGGCAGCATCTCGTCGGCCAGCGGGCCGGTGAGCAGCACGGGCAGCTCCGCACCGGCGGCCGCGCCCAGGTCGGCGAGTGCCTGCCGCCAGGCGCGGCGGGCGCCGCTGTGGTCGAGCATGCTGGCACCGCCTGCGATCACCAGGCGCGCCTCGGCCCAGTCGGGATCGCGCCGGCGCAGCGCGGCGAAGGCATGCAGCAGCCGCACCGTGTTCTTGCGTTCCTCCACGCCACCCACCAGCAGGCACACCGGCGGGCCCGGGTCGTCGAGCCCGAGCGTGCGCAGGCGGTGCGCGTCACCCGCGTCGGGGGCGATGCGGTAGCGGCCGAGGTCGACGCCGTTGAACATGCGCTCCGGCCGCACGCCGTGCCGGTCGCGCAAGTGCGCGCACCAGGTGTCGCTGACGCAGGCCACGCCGTCGGCGGCTCGCCAGGCGCGCTCCTGCCAGCGGTTGAGCGTCTCCTGGGCGAAGACGTCGAGGTGGTGCACCGTGCGCAGCCAGCGCGGCAGGCCCAGGCCGCCGGCACGCAGCAGCGCGAGGGCGTTGCCGCTCACGCTGTCCTGCGCATGCAGCAGGTCGAAGCGGCCGCGCTGCAGCAGCGCGGGCAGCGCCTGCAACAGCGCGTCGATGCGCCGGCGCACCTGTTCGACGAGATCGCCGGTGAGCACCGGCAGGCGGATCAGCTCGACGGGAAAGCCGGTGCTGCGGAAGAGCGATTCGCCAGGCTCCGCCGACGCGATGACGGCGACCTGGTGGCCGCGCCGCATCAGCGCGTCGGCCAGCTCCAGCGTGTGGACCACGCCACCGCGCGGCCGCACGGAGTGGGTGAGCAACGCGATGCGCAGCGTCATGACAACCCCTCGCTCGATGAGTACATCGATCGATCCCCCGAGGGGAACGATGGCCGCGGCTCCAAGCCCGCCTGCGCGGGCTTGGACGGCCAGAGTGCCAGTCGCGTCTCGTGACTGGCGCGGGCCGGCTTGGGAGCGGCCCGGCGCTCGGCCCGCCTCATGCGGCCGTCCACTCGGGCACCGATGAACGGTTCGCTGGCCAGGTCCCACAGCGTGGCGTGTGCGCCGGCCAGCGCCAGCGTGAGGCGGCTGCCCGGCTGCACGCCGCCGATGTCGGCGCAGGCGATGTCCTGCGAGCGAAAGACCGCCTGCACCGCCTCGGCCTGCGCCTCGCGCACGCTCAGCAGGTAGCCGTAGCTCGGGAAGGCGCACAGCCAGCGCAGGTGCGCGGCGAAGGCTTCCGGGCCCGTCTCGTGCCAGCCGGGCGTGCCGGTCGGCAGCGGCAGCCGGGCCAGGTCCACCTGCGCGCCGACATCCGAGCATTCGAGCAGCATCAGCAGGGTGYCCGGCACGCCCGCCATGCTGATGTCCTTGCCGGCATCGCACAGGCCGGCCTCGGCGATCTGCGGCAGCAGCGCGAGGTCCTTGCGCAGGCGCTGCGCGGGCGCCGAGGTCGACGCGTCCCAGAACGGGTGGCCGCCTTGCCACTGCCCGCGCAGGTCCACGGCCATCAGCAGCCGGTCGCCGGGCCGCGCCGCGAAGCTGCTGATCAGGCGCCGCGCACGACCGAGCACGGCCACCGCGAGCTGGCCGCCTGCGGCATGCAGGTTGCTGTGGCCGCCCACGAGCGGCACGCCATAGCGCTCGCACGCGGCACGCATGCCCGCGAGGAGCTGCCGCGCCAGCTCGGCATCGGCGGCCCAGAGCGCATCGACCACCGCGGTCGGGCGCCCGCCCATCGCAGCGATGTCGCTCAGGTTCACCATCACCCCGCTGTAGCCCGCGAACCAGGGCATGGCGTCGACGAAGTCCTGCACCAGCCCCTCGATGGCGAACAGCAGGTGGCCGTCGCCGGCGGGGTCGGGCAGCACCGCGCAATCGTCGCCGTTGGGCACGGCGGTGCGGCCGGCGACGCTGCCGAGCTGCGGCAGCACCGAGGCGATGTCGCGCTTGTGCCGGAACCCGCGGCTGTCGCGCAGCGCTGCGGCGAGTCGGGCGAGGTGGTCCATGGCGTCAGCCTTGCGCGAGCACGAAGCCGGCGTACGGCGTGGTGCACGGCGGGTAATGGGCCAGCGAGGCCTGCATCAGCGCATGCGGCCGGCCATGCAGCTCGCAGGTGTCGAGCTGCTGCCAGTGCAGGCGCTCGAACAGCGGCACGTTCTGCGCCTGCACATGGGCGAGGAACTCCCCGCAGCCGAGCGCGTGGGCGCTGCTCACCGCGAGCCGGATGAGGCTCGAGCCCAGCCGCCGGTGCTGTCGCCAGTCGGCCCGCACCGCCAGGCGCGACCCCCACCACACGCCGGGCGCCGCCTGGTGGATGCGCACGGTACCGATCACCTCGTCGGCCTCGCCGGCGAGGCAGGTGAGGGCCACGAGGGAACGGGTGCTGGCGTCGCGGTCGATCGCGTCGCGGTCATCGTGGGCGAACAGCGCCTGCTCCTCGCAGAACACGCGGCGGCGCAGCGCGAGGGCCTCGCGGTCCATCCACGGATCGCTCGCCCACTGGATGCGGAACTCCTGCGGCGCATAGGCCGGGTCGAGCTCGCACCAGGGCGGCAGGGGGGAGGCGTGGAGGTGCATCGCGGGGCTCCGGTGGGGTCAGGCCGACAGCGGCGTTTCGTAGCGCGACAGCGTGGAGCAGGCCGCGCAGCGCCCGCAGCCGGCCTTGATGTCGGCCGCGCGCACGCCGGCCTCGTCGACCAGGCGGCCGAGCGGCTCCAGCACGCTGCGCATGAACCCGGCCGATGGCGCGGGGTGGTCCTCCAGCGGCGTGCCGCTGATGGGCACGAAGGGCACGACGAAGGGATAGACGCCCATCGCGAGCAGCCGCCGGCTGGCCTCGAGCAGCGTCTCGGCGCTGTCACCCAGCCCCGCCAGCAGGTAGGTGCTGACCTGGCCGCGGCCGAACACCTGCACCGCCGCGCCGAACGCATCCCAGTAGCGCGCCATCGGCACCTCGGACTTGCCGGGCAGCAGGTGCCGGCGCAGGGTCTCGTCCACCACCTCGAGGTGCATGCCGAGCGTGTCGACGCCGGCCTCCTTGAGCCGCTGGAACCAGGCGTCGGTGTCGGGCGGCTCGCACTGCGCCTGCAGCGGCAGGTCGACCGCGGCGCGGATCGCCTGCGCGCTGTCGCACAACACCTTGGCGCCGCGGTCGGGCGTGGGCGGCGTGCCGGTGGTCATCACCATGTGCTTCACGCCGTCGAGTTCGACCGCGGCGCGCGCCACCTCGGCGAGCTGGGCAGGCGTCTTGTGCGCGATGGTGCGGCCGGCCGCGAGCGACTGCCCGATCGCGCAGAACCTGCAGGCCTTGCGCCGGCTCTCGTAGCGGATGCAGGTCTGCAGCACGGTGGTGGCGAGCACGTCGGCGCCATGCAGCGTGGCGATCTGCGCGTACGGGATGCCGTCGGCCGTGCTCAGGCCGTAGAAGCGGGGCTGGCGCGGAAAACTCACGCTCGCGATGGGAATGCTGCCGCGGCGCAGCACGCTGCGGCCGTCGGGGCCGGGCGCGTCGGCGACGAAGGGCGATGCGAAGGCGCCGGCGGTGTGCACCGGCACCATCAGCGTCACGCCGTCGACCGTCACCGCCTTGTGGTCCGACGGACCCGCGCCGCCGCGGCGGCTGGCCGCGCCGGCGCCGGGGTCGAGCAGCCGCATGCCTTGCGACTGCAGCTCGGTCATCAGCTCTGTCATCAGCTCTGTCGTCAGCGCGCGGGAAGCTGGCGGCAGCGCGAGCACGGCATCACTCATGGGCGGCTCCTTCGGGGTGGGGCAGGGCGGTCTCCTGCGAAGGCGGGGACGGCCAGGGAACGACGGTGCTGGCGGCATCGCGGCGGATCGCGAGGCTCAGCAGCTCGGGGCGGGCGTAGTGGCCCACCGAATCCATCATGCGTTTGCGCTTGGCGATGAGCGCCATGTCGAGGTCGGCGACCACGAGGCCTTCGCCTTCGGTCAGCGGCTCGGCGAGGTACCTGCCTTCGGGCGAGACGATGGCGGTGTGGCAGCCGCCGCGCAGCGCGCCCTGCAGCTTCTCGTCGGCGGTGATGGCACGCACCTGCTCGTCGCGCAGCCAGCCGGTCGCGTTGACGACGAAGCAGCCCGACTCCAGCGCGTGGTGGCGGATGGTCACGCCCATCTGGTCCGCAAAGACCTGGCCGACGAGCGAACCGGGGAACTGCGCGCAGTGGATCTCTTCGTGCGCGGCCATCAGCGCATAGCGCGCGAGCGGGTTGTAGTGCTCCCAGCAGGCGAGCGCCCCGACGCGGCCCACGCGGGTGGCGGCCGTCGTGAGCCCGGCACCGTCGCCTTGCCCCCACACCATGCGCTCGTGGTAGGTGGGCGTGATCTTGCGGCGCTTGAGCACGAGGCGGCCGTCGGCGTCGAAGACGAGCTGGGTGTTGTAGAGGCTGCCGTGGTCGCGCTCGTTGACGCCGAGCACCACCACCATGCCCGCCTCGCGCGCGGCGGCCGAGACCGCATCGGTGAGCGGGCCCGGCACGCTCGGCGCGCGCTCCATCAGCAGCAGGTGCGCCGGGCCTTGCTGCACCGGCGGCTGCACGAAGGAGAAGTAGGGGTAGTAGGGCACGCAGGTCTCGGGGAAGACGATCAGCTCCACGCCCCGGCGCGACGCCTCGCGCACGGTCTCGAGCACGCGGGCGAGCGTGCCGTCGGCGCTGTCCAGATCGGGTGCGATCTGGGCCGCGGCCGCGCGAACCGACCTGGGCGCCGGCATCACAGGGTCCAGGTGTCCAGGATGAAGGCGCCGGCCTTGCGGTGGAGCAGGACGACGTCCAGCACGTCCAGCGGGTTGATCGGGCGGATGCCTTCGATCAGCGCGCCTTCGCCATGCCCGTACAGCGCCTGGAGCGCGAAGCGGCAGGCGTAGACCTTGCCGCCTTCGGCGATGAACTTGGTGATCTGCTCGTTGAAGTTCTGGTGGCCGGGGAAGGCAGCGTCGCCGAGCTTCGGAAAGCCGCGCTTGACGCCCAGCGTGACGCCGGGACCGTACAGCAGGATCGAGGTGTCGAAGCCCTTGCGCTGCAGGCGCGTGGCCTGCAGCAGGTTGACGAAGCCGATCGAGCCCTCGAAGGCGACGGTGTGGAACGTCACGAGGGCCTTCTCGCCGGGGGCGGCCTTGACGTCCTCGAACACCTTCTCTTCGTAATCGACCAGGAAGTCGCCCTTCTGGGCGGCGGGGTGGGTGACGGTGGGCATGGATGTGTCCTCGCGTGGGTTGGAGACGTTCGACCGGCGGGGCGCGCCGGATGACGATGCCATTGCGAGCGATGTGCCACGCGCGGCCGGGGCCGGCCGATCAACATGCGATCAACGGGGCGTCGGCGGTTCGCGCTGCCGCGCTGCCGGCGCGGCGGCCGGCGGCACGGCCGCACCATCAGACTGCGGCGCGATGCAATCAATGCACCCGATCAAGGGCGGGCGTGCACCTCGAACGGCCCCCGGCATCGAGGGCAGGGCCGTGCAATCAGCGGGTCCGGCAGGCACACTGGGCCATGCCGTTTTCGCACTGGATCGCCCGCATCCGCAACAGCGGACTTCCCGCCTACCAGCTCATCCCCGAGCTGATCGCCGAAGACCTGCAGCAGGGCCGGCTGGCGCCGCGCGAGCGACTGCCGCCGCTGCGCGAGCTGGCGGGCACGCTGCAGCTCAACTACACGACGGTGGTGCGCGGCTTCGCGGCCGCGCGCGAACGCGGGCTCATCGCGTCGCGCCCCGGCATGGGCTCGTACGTGCGCGGCTCCTTCATCGGCCTGCCGCTGCGTGCGGGCACCGGTGCCGAGATGACGATGAACATGCCGCCGGAGATCGAGGACCACCCCGCGATGCAGGCGCTGCAGCACAGCGCGGCCGAGGCGATCACCGCGGCCACGCTGCACGACCTGATGCGCTACCAGGATTTCGGCGGCACGGCGCACGACCGGGCGCTCGCGGCGCACTGGCTCGCGCAGTGGGTGCCCGAGGCGCGGGCCGAGCGCGTGCTGGTCGCGCCGGGCATCCATGCCGTGCTGCTGGCGCTGGTCTCGATGCTGGTCAGGCCGGGCCAGGGCCTGTGCGTCGAGAGCCTCGTCTACCCGGGCATGAAGGCCATCGCGGCGCAGCTGGGGACGCAGTTGCAACCGCTGGCGATGGACGAGCACGGGCTCGTGCCGGAGGAGTTCGAAGCCGCGTGCAAGAGCACGCCGGTCGGCGCGCTGTACCTGTGCCCGAACCTGCACAACCCGACCACCGCCACGCTGCCGATGCGCCGCCGCGAGCAACTCGCCGACATCGCGCTGCGCTACAGCGTGCCGATCATCGAGGACGACGCCTACGGCATGCTCCCCGCCGCCACGCCGCCGGCGCTGGCCGACTACGCGGGCGCCATCACCTACTACATCAGCGGCCTGTCGAAGTGGCTGGGCGCGGGGGTCCGCGTCGCGTACGTGCTCGCGCCGACGCAGGCGGCGCAGCAGCGCCTCGCGGGGGCGCTGCGTGCGACGACGGTGATGGCATCGCCCTTCGTCAACGCGGTGGTCTCGCACTGGCTGGCGCACGGGCACTGCGACGCGGTGCTGGCCGCCGTGCGCGCCGAATGCGGCTGGCGCAGCACGCTGATGCGCGAGCGGCTCGGCGGGCTCGGCGTGCGCACGCACCCGCAGGGCTTCCACGGCTGGCTGCCGCTGCCCGGGGGCGAGGGCAACGGTTCATCGGCGAGCCGCATCGCCGGCGCGTTGCGCGAACTCGGCGTGGCCGCGGTGGCCGCCAACGCGTTCTCCACCGACCGGCAGCCGCCCGAGGGCCTGCGGCTGTGCCTGGGGGGCGGGCTCACGCGCGACGATTGCGGACGGGCGCTGCAGGCGGTGGCGGCGGCCTTGGGGAGGAGCGAGGCAGATCGGGCCTGACGCGTTGCTGCGCGCTCGCCAGCGGACGGACTGGAACGGGTTTTCTCGTGCACTTTCGCAGCAGGGCACTGTCCGGGGCCGGGCAGCGGCTCAAGCCCAGCCGCCGCGGGTCGATACGGTCTTCATGCCGCAGCATGTCCTCAGGGCGGCTCGCGCCGGGTACGGCTTGTACCGACCGGATCCAGGTTCTATTGCAAAGGTCCGCCCGTGAACTTCCACCGCATGAAACTCGGTACCAAGTTGATCAGCGCCTTCATCGGCGTCTGCCTCGTCGGCGCGGTCGTCAGCGCCATCGGCATCAGCAACATGGGCCGGATCAACGACGCGGGCGACAAGATCTACAAGATGGACATGATCGGCCTGTCGCTGGCCAAGGAGGCGAACATCAACCTGCTGTACGTCGGCCGTTCGCTGCGCAACGCATTGCTGGCCCCGACGGCAGAGCAGCGCACCAGCGCGCTTGCCAAGAGCGAGAAGGAGCTGGCGCTGCTGCGCGAGAACCTCGACAAGGCCAAGCCGCTGTTCTGGTCCGAGAAGGGGAAGGCCGCATTTGCCCAACTGGAAAGCGGTTGGCAGGAATACACCCAGGGCGTCAGGAAGCTGCAGGCGGACACGGCGTCGGCCAAGCTGGACGAGCGCGCCGAGATCACGAAGTACATGTTCGGGGACTTTGCACGGATCGTCACCAAGCTCGATGACGACATGTCGGCGCTGGCCGACGTCAAGGAGGCCAATGCCAAGCACGCTTCCGAAGCCAATGCGGCGAGTTTCCAGAATGCCCGCAATCTCATGCTGGCCCTGGTCACCGGTGCGTTGCTGCTGGGCATCGGCATCGGTTTCTGGCTGACGCGCGGCCTGGTGCGCCAGCTGGGCGCCGAACCGGCTGCGGCGGCCCACCTGGCCCAGAGCGTTGCCGGCGGTGACCTCAGCACGAACATCGACGTGCGCATCGGCGACACGACCAGCGTCATGGCCGCACTCAAGGCGATGCAGGCCAACCTGGCGCAAGTCGTCTCGAACGTGCGCAGCAACTCCGAGAGTGTCGCCACCGCATCGGCCCAGATCGCCCAGGGCAACCTGGACCTGAGCCAGCGCACCGAAGAACAGGCCTCGGCACTCGAACAGGCGGCCGCCTCGATGGAAGAGCTCAGCTCCACCGTCAAGCAGAACGCCGACAACGCCAGGCAAGCCAACCAACTCGCGGTCAACGCGAGCACGGTGGCCATCGAAGGCGGCGAAGTCGTGGGCCAGGTGGTGCAGACCATGAAGGCCATCAACGACAGCTCGAAGAAGATCACCGACATCATCAGCGTCATCGACGGCATCGCCTTCCAGACCAACATCCTCGCGTTGAACGCGGCGGTCGAAGCGGCGCGTGCAGGCGAGCAGGGCCGCGGCTTCGCCGTGGTGGCCGCCGAAGTGCGCAGCCTGGCCGGCCGTTCGGCCGAGGCGGCCAAGGAGATCAAGAGCCTGATCAACGCCAGCGTCGAGCGTGTGGAGCAAGGCACGACGCTCGTCGGCCAGGCCGGCGTCACGATGACCGAGGTGGTCAGCTCCATCAAGCGCGTGACCGACATCGTCAGCGAGATCAGCGCCGCCAGCAGCGAGCAGAGCGTGGGCGTTTCGCAGGTCGGCGAGGCGGTCAGCCAGATGGATCAGGTCACGCAGCAGAACGCAGCGCTGGTCGAAGAAAGCGCAGCCGCGTCCGAGAGCCTGAAGGTGCAGGCGCTGCACCTGGTGCAGGCCGTGGCCGTCTTCAAGCTGCCGGCCGGCAGCGCGGAACATCAAGCGCGCCCCGGCCCGGCCGACGACGTGCGCAGCCACGGCGAGCGCCGCGGGCCGGAGCGCGCGAAGAACGTGACTCGACCCGACTTCGGCAAGGCGAAGGCCAAGGGGCCCGCGGCCGGACCCCTCGCCACGCCGGCCGCCGCGGTGGCGGTGGCGCGCACCGGCACCGACGACTGGGCCAGCTTCTGATCGGGGGAGCGGGCGGGGTTCAGTTGCTGTACGGCTACCGCGCCCGGATCAATCCGAGGCGATACGGAAGGCGCTCGTAGCTCGCAGTCGAACCTGGGTCGACCCCTTGGTACAGGAACTGCATGTTGCAGGCGTTGATGGTGAGCGTTTCGTCGTAGCCGGCGCGAATCATTTCGCCGTGGCTGATGTCGTTCGTCCATTTCGCGCCGTCGAACGAGACGTTTGCAGCGCCCGCGAAGGGGGCGGACTGCTTGTCTGCCAAGGCAGTCCAGGGGCCATCCAGGCTGGTCGACGTCCAGGACCGGAAATAGCGCGGCCCGTAAGCCTCGACCAGCAGGAGGTACTTGTTCGTGCCTTCGACCTTGTACACGTTGCTGGCTTCGAACAGTTTGCCCGCCACCGGGTCGGACATCACCGTTTCATAGCCGGAAAAGTTGGGGAAGTTGCCGATGGCGGTCTTGGAGCGATAGAGCTTCCCGTCGTCGCCGGAGAAGAACAGGTGGCAATTGGCGCTGTCGCAGATGACCCAGTAGTCGATTCCGTTGGACGGACCGCCGCTCAGCAGGGGCTTGGGCGCGCTCCATCCGTCGGGATTGGCGATGTCGGTGTTGGTGGAGTACTTGGCACCCCATTGCGAAATCAGGTACCACTTGTTGTGCGGCCGGAAGTAGAAGACCTGCGGCGCGACTGAGTCGCCCACGGGCTTGTTGGCAAGCGGCACCTGTACCGCGCTCGCGGCCTTCGAGAAGTCGCTGAAGTTCATGTAGACGGCGCTCCACGCATTCCTCGACGTATCGAAGACCGTCGCAAAGACGTGATAGAGATCGTTGTAGCGAACGATCGTCGGATCCTTGATCGACACGAAGTTGGCCGATTGCGGCGCAATCAGGGCCTGCGTAGAGACCCATGAAAAGGTGGAAGGCAGGTCGCAGGCCGCAGGCGCAGGCGCAGGCGCAGGTGCAGGTGCAGGCGCAGGCGCAGGCGCAGGTGCAGGTGCAGGCGCAGGCGCAGGCGCAGGYGCAGGTGCAGGCGCAGGCGCAGGCGCWGGTGCAGGTGCAGGTGCAGGTGCAGGTGCAGGTGCAGGYGCAGGTGCAGGTGCAGGTGCAGGTGCGGGTGCAGGTGCAGGTGCAGGTGCTGGGGCCGACCCAACGGGTGCCGCGGCAGGGCCCGAGTCATTGCCTCCCCCGCAGGCAGACAGCACCATGGCGCACAGCAGGATGCTGGTTGCAGTCGCGCGTCCGTGACGTTGGCTTGGCATGCTCATCGTGAAGATCCTGTTGCGTCAGAGTTGGCGCGGCACGCCCATGTCGGTCGACATGCGGTGCCCTCGATTCCGGCGCCAGTGTCTGAGTCGCGATGCCAGGAAAGCTGACGAAACTTGCGGAGTCGACGGATGCCACGCGGGGTGTTGGCACAGCGAGACGCCATGCAACAGGATGCAAATTCCGTCAGCCACCGACCCAGCGTTCCTCCGACAGCTTGAGGTGCGTGTGCATCGCGGACTGGGCGGCCAGTGGGTCACGCGCTTCGATGGCGCGAAGAATGGCCTCGTGTTCCTTCAGCGCAAGATTCCAGGTGCGGGCGTTCTCGTAGCGTGAACTGATCTTGGCCGAGATCGGGCTGTGGCGTTCGTCGAACAGCTCCGCCACGATCCGCACCATCACCGAGTTGCCGCTCATCTCAGCGATGGTCAGGTGGAACTGCCGGTCRTGGTCGATCGGAATGCGGCGCTTGGCGACCTCGCTGCGCATGCCTCCGACGATCTCGCGCAGGCGCAGCAGCGCCGACTCGCTCCCGTGTGCGCAGGCGAGCATGACCACCGAACCCTCGAACGCCGCGCGCGCCTGCATGAGCTCGCTCGGGCTTTCGCCCAGTGCGGCCGTCATCTCGGGCGGCCGTTCCGCCCGGGCGCACACATACACGCCGGATCCGCTCCGGATCTCCACGCTGCCTTCGACGTCGAGCGCGATCAAGGCTTCACGCAGCGAGGGCCGCGACACACCCAGCTGCTGCGCCAGGTCGCGCTCCGGCGGCAGCCGCGTGCCGGTGTCGAAACCACCTTGCTGGATGAGCTCGCGGATCTGGTCGGCGATCTGCTGGTAGAGCCGGCGGGGCTCGACCTGCTTCAACTGAAGGGTCATGGCGGGTCCGGGAAATTGGCCTGACCATGATAGCGACATCGTTTGCCCGATGCCGCCTCCGACGCAGCAACGCACCGGCAGATTCAGGGAATGTCCCAGGTTCCCCGGTAGATCTTGGTCAGGCCAAATCGCAACTGATCGGTAAGGTGGTTTGACCAAAAGGAGACACGACTTGCAGCTTCACGCAGAGCCAGCCGGCACGGCGGACTCGCCACGCCGCGCATCGCCCGAACCCTTGCTGAGCCTGCACGGCATCGGCAAGCGGTTCCTCGCGGTGACCGCGCTGCAAGGCGTGAACTTCGAGCTGCGCCGCGGCGAAGTGCATGCCGTGTGCGGCGAGAACGGCGCAGGCAAATCGACGCTCATGAAGATCGTCAGCGGACAGCTGCAGCCCGACGAGGGGCACATCGCGTTCAAGGGCACGCGGATCCGCTTTGCCTCGACCCGCGAGGCCGAGGCCGCCGGCATCGCGATGATCCACCAGGAGCTCAATCTCGTCCCCCACCTGTCGGTGGCCGAAAACATCTTCCTGGCCCGCGAGCCGGGCCGGGGCGGGTGGATCGACCGGGCGAAACTCCATGCCGGCGCCACGGCCTGCCTGCAGCGGCTGGGCGTGGACATCGCCCCGACGCACCTGGTGCGCACGCTGTCGGTGGCGCAGCGGCAGATGGTCGAGATCGCCAAGGCGCTGTCGCTGGATGCGGAAGTCCTCATCATGGACGAGCCCACCTCGTCGCTCACCGAGACGGAAACCGAGCAACTCTTCAAGGTCATCCACGAGCTCAAGCGCGCCGGCGTCGGCGTGGTCTACATCTCGCATCGGCTCGACGAGATGGCGCACATCGTCGACCGCGTGACGGTGCTGCGCGATGGCCGCCACGTGAGCACCGATGACTTCGCCGCGACGACGGTCGACCGCATCGTCGAGCGGATGGTCGGCCGCCCGCTGGAAGACAAGTTCCCGCCCGCCACGCGGGTGCCGACCACCGAGGTCCTGATGTCGGTGCGCGGCCTGGCGCGCCAGCAGGCGTTCGAAGGCATCGGCTTCGACCTGCGGCGCGGAGAAATCCTCGGCTTCGCAGGACTCCTGGGGGCCGGCCGCACCGAGGCGGCGCGAGCGGTCTTCGGCGCCGACCTCCCGGACGCCGGCACCGTGCAGCTGGGCGGCCAGGTGCTGCGCATCCGGTCGCCGCGAGACGCGATCCGCCACGGCATCGCCTACCTGTCGGAAGACAGAAAGCACGACGGCCTCGCGATCGACATGCCGCTGGTGCACAACGTCACGATGGCCAACATGGCGGCGGTGTCGGGTCGTGCGGGCTTCATCCGCTTCAGGGAGGAAGAGGCGTCCGCCCGGCGCTTCGTCGACTCGCTGGCCATCCGCACGCCGTCTGCACGCCAGCTGGTGCGACTGCTGTCGGGCGGCAACCAGCAGAAGGTCGTGATCGCCAAATGGCTG